>JBIIWQ010000200.1:0-4582 GCA_044338805.1 Crocinitomicaceae bacterium | reverse complement strand
GATAACATTATCGCTACTCCACACGAATTCTCCTATGCGGTGCGCAAACATGAATTAGTTGACAAAGTGTTTCTCCAAAAGAAACTGTACCTGATCAAAGACATGTGGATGGAAGAATTTCCAGATACACTTTCGCAATTTGGAAGAACGTTAGTCAAAAAAGGAGATGAATTTTTGATTGGTGGCTGCTTCGTGAATGAATATAAGGTTGTCTCGACTGACGCTCGACTACCTTAGATTCACGAGAAATAGCCGGTCGTAATTATAGAAAGATCGTCAAGACTATTTAACGTAATCCTGTTTTTGCACCAACATGTATTGATCATTGTCCATCTTGATATATCCCTGATCGTAACAGAAATAATACTGTGAACCTTTCTGAGTTTTGTAGATATTCGTGAAATAATGAAAATTAAATCCTTCTTCTGCAAGTGTAATTCCATCGAGTGTAACCTTTCCTTTTGGATTTAAAGCCGCTAAGATTCGACGATTTTTTCGTAAGATATTATTGATTCGACGAACATACGCTGTTGCATCTTCATTCTGACGATTATTGAATGAATTTCGACAATAATCTGAACAAAATTTTTGATCTCTGCGACCCGTTAAATTCTGCCCACATTCATTACAAGTTCTCTTTTCCATTATTGATATTTTCGCATGTGAGTTCAAAGCAATGTTAACAATATTTAACAGCAAAATCAAGCTTTCAGCAGTTAATCTTTGTCACCTTTGTAGATTCAACTATTCTAAATATGACAGAAAACACTACCACCGTCGAAGGCAGCAATGCAGTTAATCCAATTAACCCAGCTGAAGCGCTTAGGATTCTTAGTGAGAAAATAAAATTAGAGGCAGTAATTATTCAACGTTTACGCGAAGAAATTGCAAAAGTAATTGTAGGTCAAACATATATGATTGATCGTTTATTGATTGCTTTACTCGCAGATGGACATATTCTTTTGGAAGGTGTTCCAGGTCTTGCAAAGACATTGGCCATAAAAACACTCGCTGATGCGATTGATGTTGATTTTAGTAGAATTCAATTTACACCAGATTTGTTGCCTGCAGATGTTACCGGTACCATGATTTACAATCAGAAAAGCGAAAAATTTACAGTTAAAAAAGGACCTATTTTTTCGAACTTTGTATTGGCTGATGAAATCAACCGTGCGCCAGCGAAAGTTCAAAGTGCTTTGTTGGAAGCGATGCAAGAACGTCAAATAACAATAGGTGAAGAGACATTTATTTTACCAAAACCTTTCTTGGTGTTGGCTACTCAAAATCCAATCGAACAAGAAGGAACGTATCCATTACCTGAAGCACAAGTCGATCGATTTATGTTGAAAGTGTTTTTAGGTTATCCAACCAAAGAAGAAGAAAAACAAATTATCCGCACAAACGTGCAAGTTGGTGGAATTCCAAAAATTGGGAAAGTCGTTGCACCGAGTGATATTCTTCGTGCTAGAGAATTAGTTCGAGAAGTATATTTAGATGAAAAAGTGGAGCAGTATATCGTTGACTTGGTATATGCTACGCGAACACCTGAAAAATATGGATTAGAACAATTACAACCTATGATTAGTTACGGTTGTTCCCCAAGAGCAAGTATCAATTTAGCACTTGCGTCAAAAGCATACGCATTTTTACAAGGAAGAGCGTTTGTTGTGCCTGAAGATATTCGTGCAATTGCACCAGATGTGATGCGCCACAGAATGGGTTTGACGTATGAAGCAGAAGCTGAGAATATTACAACGACAGATGTTGTCAATAAAATCATCAACAAAGTAGAAGTTCCTTAATTGATGCCGATTAGTATTTGATAATACTGGAATAAAATCCAGCATAACCAAATTCAGACCGGTATCATACAAAAATTAAACATGGGAAAATTCAAAATTACAATGGTAAGAATTTCAATTTAGCACGTGGAAACTAGCGACCTCATTAAAAAAATACACCGTTTGGAAATCAAGACGAAAGGCTTGACCAAACATATTTTTTCGGGTGAATACCATTCGGCGTTCAAGGGAAGAGGTATGGCGTTTAGTGAAGTACGGGATTATCAATTTGGAGATGAAGTTCGAACAATTGATTGGAACGTTACCGCCCGTTACAACAATCCGTATGTCAAGGTTTTTGAAGAAGAACGTGAATTAACCGTCATGTTGGTTATTGACATTTCTGGTTCGGAGGAATTTGGAACAACGGAGAAAACGAAAAAAGATTTAGCGCTAGAAATAGCTGCAATCTTAGCATTTTCAGCCATTTCAAATAATGATAAAGTGGGAATGATCCTCGTTTCAGATAAAATGGAACGGTACATTGCTCCTGAAAAAGGGAAAAAACATGTATTAATTATTTTACGGGAACTGATTGAATTCAAGGCGAAAAGTAAATTAACAGATATCAACGAAGGATTGAAATTTCTTCGCAACACACAAAAGAAACGCACAATCACTTTTGTAATCAGTGATTTTATTGACCAAAATAATTTCATGGAAGGAATGCGTTTGACGAAGAAACGTCATGATACCATTGCTATTAAACTTTCGGATATTGCTGAACAGATTTTACCAAATGTTGGATTGATTCAATTGTTCAATGCTGAATCTGGTGAAACCACTTGGGTAAATTCAAGTTCAAGAGAAGTACGTGCAAAATACCAAAAAGACTTTCAAGAAAACGAAGCAAGTACGTTAAAAGAATTTAAAAAAGCCGGAATTGACAGTGTTTCTTGTCGCACTGATGAAGACATAATTAAACCTCTTGTAGCGCTTTTTCAAAAACGTTGATGAAGAACTTCTTAATCCATATCTTAATTTTGACGGTCACTTTTTGCGGCTTTTCGCAAGAAGGAACAACAACTTTGTCCGAGAAAAATATTTTAGTTGGTGAGAAAATTTCGCTTGTTTACACGATTTCTTTTCCTCAAAAAAACAACTTTAAATTCACTCCAGAACATTCAATTATTCCAAGTAATCGTAAATCGAAAACAGGCATTTTATCAACTGAAACAACGGATGAAATTGAAATCTTGACACCTTTCAAAGACACTGTCATTTCAAAAGGAAAAGAAAAAGTATGGATTGGAACATATGAAATCACTGCTTGGGATTCTGGAAGATATGTTTTAGCTCCATGCACAATTATCATCGATGATTCAACCATCTCTTTTCCATCCGTTGAATTGACTTCAGAACTTGTAAAAGCAAAAAAAGGGCAAGATTTATACGACATCAAAGAATCCTTTTCGGATATTCCTGACGAACCATTTTCTTTGAAAACCTTTGCCAAAAATAATTGGTGGTGGTTATTGCTTGTTGTTCTTATTCCATTGATTCTAATTTATGGAAATAGGCGCAAAAGGCTCAATGACATTCCGAAACCGGTTGTGGTTTTGTCGTTGAAAGAACGAACACTACTAGCAATCGATGCTTTAGAAAAAGAACGTTTGTGGGAAAAAGAACGTTTAAAAGAACATTACATTGAACTTTCATTTATTTTGAGATCGTACCTTTCTTCCCGTTATGAAATCAATTTATTAGAAAAAACTACGCACGAAACAAAGTTGCTCTTGGGTCAAAAAGGATTACATGAGGAGACCATTCGTGTTATTGTTTCCATATTGAGTGAAGCTGACTTGGTGAAATTTGCTAAGTCGCAACCTGAAGAATTAGCGATTTTAAAAGTATCGCAGCTTGCCAGACAAGTAATTGCCGAAACGAGTCCAATAGAATTTGAGCATGCTGAATAATTGGAACATCCGCTTTTGGGAATACGATTTCCTTTCTCCATATTGGTTGTGGTTGCTGTTGGTTGTGCCATTAATTCTGTTGTTGATGTTTCGCAATGAAAGACGAAAAGAAGGAGAATGGAAATATTCAGGAAGCACTGCAAGTCAAAAAAGTTTTTCAACGCGCTGGATTGTTTCTTTCAGAAGGATCTTGATTGTTTTAAACGGAATTATATTGTGCTGCATCATTTTCGCGATGGCTAAACCATTTCATTGGTCAGATTTTGATGATGTGGATGAAAATTACAAAAACGGAATCGATATCATTTTAGCAATGGACGTTTCTTCCTCCATGTTGGCTATGGATTTTGAACCGAACAGGTTGGAAGCTGCCAAACGCGTAGCAAAAGAATTCGTTGATGGACGAAAAGGAGATCGAATTGGTTTAGTTGTTTACGCTGGAGAAGCATATACAGCTTGCCCTGCAACATTGGATTACACCATTTTAAAGAAACAAATTGATCAAATTACTGGAGAAAATATAGAAGGTGGAACAGCTATTGGAACAGGATTAGGAACCGCAGTAACCCGATTACGCAGTGACAGTTTGCAATCCAAAGTCATTATTTTATTGACAGATGGTAGCAACAATGCAGGTGACATTGATCCTTTGACAGCTGCTGAATTGGCTCGGGCAAAAAACATCCGTGTATACACAATTGGTGTTGGAAGCAATGGAAAAGCCCCTACTCCCGTTATCACTCCGTTTGGAATCCGTTATGAAAACTTAGAAGTTGAAATTGACGAAATGACTTTGATGAAAATTGCTGAGATTGCGAATGGGCA
>JBIIWQ010000061.1:0-8930 GCA_044338805.1 Crocinitomicaceae bacterium | reverse complement strand
TACAAGGAAATTGAAAAATTAGAAAAACGTAAGATGCTGGATCAACAGTATAAAACGGAGCCACCAGCCTCACCAATGGGATTTTTAAATTGGGCTTTTGTTTTAGCAATCTTGACGTGGCTTACAAATCGTTATTTTTTCAAAATGTATGAGTAAGCAGCAATTCACATATCGATTGAAGCTTATCATCAGTGGAATACTGGTGTGGGAAGTGTTATTTTGGCTTTTGACGGGTGCACTTTTAGCACTTATTGGATACATTGATCAATCGCCTTCTGGAGAGCAAGTTGGATTCAAAGATCCGCAGAATTTCTGGTTGTTATTGCTAATGCTTCCAATTTTAGGAATGTATTTTTTCACGATTTATTCTACTAATTCATTGGCGCAATCGGCGCATCCATCGGTGCAAAAATTCATCTTGCAACCTGTTTCATCGTTGAACAGTTTTCTCAAATATTTTCTTTTTCGAAATGCAATCGTTTGTTTGATTTTCGCCATGGCACAGCCTGTTTTAGGAACGAAGAAAGTTTCAGGAACCCTTGAAAGTCTCGAATTAGTCATTTGTTTAGATGTTTCCAATTCCATGAATACAAAGGATATTTCGAAGGATTTGACCCGTTTGCAAATTGCGAAACGTGCCTTGAATGAATTGATCAATAAATTACACGGAGAGAAAATTGGTATCGCTGTTTTTGCTGGTGGTGCTTTTGTACAATTGCCCCTCACAGCAGATTACAGTGCAGCGAAAATGTTCATCAACGAAATTGAAACAGACATGGTTTCCAATCAAGGAACCAATATTGCCGCAGCGTTATCCGTTTCCGCTGGAATGTTCTCACCTGAAAAAACAACCAAAGGAATCATCCTTGTGACGGACGGAGAAAATCATGAGGAAAATCCAAACGAAATTTTCACTGAAATAAGAAATAAAAGCATCCAATTGAGTGTTTTAGGCTTGGGAACAGAAATGGGCGGGCCTGTGCCTGTCAATCCGGAAAGACCAGAATTGGGATACAAAACTACTGCTGCTGGGAAAACAGTTATTTCAAGGATTAATCCTTCTTTTATTCAGTCAATTGCGTCCAAATCTGGGGGGTCATATACCATCAGTTCGGACCCATTTCCAAATTTATCGGATTTGTTAACACAAATTAACCAAATGAAGCGCTCTAAGGTCCAAGATTTGGAGTTTGATATACAAGAGAATCGCTATCAAATTCCGTTATTTGTATCCATCTTATTTTGGTGTTTGTTTTTGGTTTCATCGAAAGGATTTTTTGGTTCTAAAAACAGATAGGGAGAATAATATTTTGTAAACAGAAAACTATATTATAACTAATGGCTAATACATATACACAGATTCATATTCATGCTGTTTTCGCAGTACAAAATCGCGCGTGTGTAATTAGTAGTAGTTGGAAAGAAGAACTTTACAAATACATTACAGGAATCATCCAAAACAACAATCATAAATTATTAGCCATTAATGGAATGCCAGATCATATTCATTTATTAATTGGATTGCGTCCTACTCAATCATTATCTGAATTAATGCAAGATATAAAAGGTCATTCTTCAAAATGGGTTAATACAAATAATTTTGTGAAAGGTAAGTTTGCTTGGCAAGGTGGATTTGGTGCTTTTTCATATAGTAAATCAGATTTACCAGTAATAATTCGTTATATACAAAACCAAGAAGAACACCATAAAAAGAAAACATTTAATGACGAGTATCAACAATTATTGAAAGAGTTTGAAGTTGATTTTGATGAACGGTATATATTTGAGCCAGTAGAGGATTAAAAAAAGTATAGTACCTACGGCACTAATGTGAAAAGGGTATTGAGGTTACCAAAATTTTGACCCTAAAGGGACAATTTCAACCCTACAAATGCTGATTAGAAAAAAGATTAAAAATAAAGTCCCGTAGGGACGTAATGTTGGAAGCCCCGTAGGGGCGAAATGTAGGTTAAGAAAAATGAAGAATATAATATACATACTATTTGTTTTGATTGGGATGAATGTTTCAGCGCAAGAGTGGAGAGATTCACTGAAGGTTGCGCGGGATTCATACAAGAAGCAGGATTATGTGAAAGCTTTGAAGTATTATCAATCAGCTCAAAAGAAAGCACCAAATGACGTTGATCTTTCTGACGAAATGGGTCAATCAGCTTACAAAGCGCGTGAATTTGAAAAGGCTGAAAAGATTTACGAGCAAAATGCAAATTCTAAAAAATCGAAATCAGCTAAAGCGAAAAGTTACCATAACATGGGAAATTCTCGGATGAAAGGGAAAAATTACCAAGGAGCAGTTGAATCGTATAAAGAAGCGCTGAGAAATAATCCTTCTGATGATGAAACACGTTACAACTTATCAGAAGCCATTCGCCGGTTAAAAGACGAACAAAAGAAAAATCCAAAGGACAACAAAGACAGCAAGGATAAAAATCAACCGCAAAACAAACCTCAAAATCCGAAGGGCAAGCAAAATCCAAAGGACAATAAAAATCAAAAGAATCAACAAAATTCTCCTAACCAACAAAACAATGCTAAGGATGGCAAAGAACAGGATGGTAAAAACCCATCGCGTTTACCGAATAAATCTGTCGAACGCATGTTGGATCAATTAATGAAATCTGAGGCGGAAACCAAACGTAAAATGGGTGGTAGCAGGCAAGAAGGAAACACAATCAAATCAGGAAAAGATTGGTAATGAAAATTGCACTTTTACATATCATAGCTTTGTTTGCAGCGTTTCATGCGGTTGCACAAAAACCGATGGTTTGGTTGGAAGTGGAGCCGAAAGAAGCAGAAGTTGGAGAAGTATTGACGATTATTATAAAGTCAAACGTACAAGGTGAAATCGACATTGATTTTCCAAGTGGATTTGTTCATGGATATAATATTTCAAATGGAATGAATCAAGAAATTGATTACAATACCGGAAAAGTGATTACCTATTATCACCTTTCACAAACTGGAGCGATGCCGAAAGCTGGAACATTTAAATTTGGTCCTGCCTATGTGAAGAAAGGAAACAAAGTATACAAATCAAATTCTGTTTCAGTAACCATCAAAAAAGAAAACACGAAAGTTACGACAGGTAATGATTTATCAGCAAAGCAACTCAAGCAACCTGCATTTGCCGTAATTGAAAAATCAAAATCAACTATTTATGAAGGTGAGTCTGTGATTTTAAATGCGAAAGTATATGCACAATTCAATCCTTCTCATTTAGAAGATTATCAGGAATACACGATTAATGGCGCATTAGACAAACATGATATTGGATCTTCAACCCGCATTATGGTTGAAGAAGAAAACATTCGCAATGCTACTTATTATACCTTCGAATACGATAAAAAAGTAGTATTCCCATCTGGAACAGGTAAAATCACTGTTGACCCTTTTAAATTGTTGTTGCGTCGTGGCTATGAAAGTATGCCCCTAACATCAAGTGCTGCGACAATTGAAATCAAACCATTGCCAGGAAATGTACCAAAGGATTTTATTGGTGGTGTGGGACAATTTAACGTTTCAAGAACAGTTCAAGCAGGCACGTTTAAACAAGGTGATGTGTTTACACTTTTAGTTGAAGTTACGGGCGTTGGAAACTTGCAAAACATTGCAGAGCCAACTTTATCTTTACCGAAAGGATTTGTGGTTTACGGCGACCCGATTATCAAAGAAGATTTTGTTTTTGGCAGTAAAGGAGCCGAAGGAAAAATCACCTATGAATACAATATTCAAGTCACCAAATTCGGACAACAAACACTTCCTGAAACGCGTATTTCGTATTTCGATCCGAACAAAGAAAAGTATTGCACAGTAAGTACCAAAAGTGACTTGTTGGTTATCGAGAAAAATAGCCAATTCAAACCAGGAACAGATGATATAGCATCATTGCCTCAAAATCAAATTATAGAGGAAGTTTTTCCTTTACGAAGAAATAGTGGTAACATTTCCAATCAAACATTAAATTTCAATCAAAAAAGCTTTTGGATTGGCGTTTCCTCTCCCCTAGTCCTAGCGCTCATTTTTGGTTTATGGATGCGAAAAAAGGAAGAAACCACGACAACAGGTTCTCAAAAAGTTGCAAAACAAAATGCCCAAATTGCCGTTCAAAATTTATTTTCTGAAGCGGAAAAAGCGCTTTCTCAAAGAGATTATACGAACTACTACAGTTACATTGAAAAAGGCGTTCAACGCTCCTTATCCTTGTTTTTAAACAGTGATGAAACAGTGATTTTAAGTAGTTCCGAAATTTTTAGACACTTAAAGGAACGCGACACCGATCCAAACAAAATAACTGCTTTAAGTAATTTATTGTCAACCTGTGAACAAGCACGCTATGGACTTGGTATCAACGAGGAAGACCGAGATACACTAATCGTTTCAGCGAAGCAAATTACGCATTCAATCATGCATTCATGAGTAGATTAAAACGCCTCATTATTGTTTTAGTGAGTTCACTTTGTGCGCTTCACTCCTATTCTTCCGATTTATTTGATCAAGGATTGAAAGCTGCGAACGATAAAAAAATCACTCAAGCTATTAATTTGTTTAACCAAGTAATTCAGCAAGAATCAAACAATGTTGCTGCCTATTACAACCTTGGAAATTGTTATTATCAAAACAAATCATACGGTGAGGCCATTTGGGCATACGAGCGCGTTTTAAAACTTTCGCCGAGAGATAGCGAAGCACCAGCCAACATTGAATTGTGCTATAAAAAGCTAAATAATGCAAGTACATGGGCGCCACATACAAATGGCTTACAACGCTTAATTTATAGTATTGGACCAACAACTTGGGCAATTCTTTCCATCGTCATCAGCGTCTTGATGGGCATTTCTATTTTTCTCTTATTCAAAATGAAAAACAACTCCTGGAAGCGTTTTCATTTCATGTTGCTTTTTGGAGAAACGGTTTTTTTACTTGCTTTCTTGGTTGCAACAAATACATCAAGTACCTATATAACCACAGAACGTTTTGCAATTGTAACACAGAAGTCGATTCCAACTTACATGAATGACTTAGGTGAAAAAGCGGATTTAGAGCTTAAGGAAGGAACAAAAGTTGAATTACTAACATTCACCAAATCCAAAAGAGAAGTGATGTTGCAAAACGGACAGAAAGTTTTAATTGAAGAGAAGGATCTTCGGGGAATATAGAATGATTTCCAATACTTCTATCAATTAATACTAAAAAGAGAAGCACTCTATTTTATTCATTTAACATTTTAAAGAATCAATTATTTTTTCCTGAATATCTTCCATATTTTTTAATATGTGATGATTTTTCATTTTTTGAATAATTACTGTATTCACAACTGAACTATTCCAATAAAAATCAGTTTTTGAACATTCTTTAGATAGCGTATTCAAAATTCTTTTTAGTTTTTCTTCACCTGGAAAAATTGAAATAAAACCAATTGCTTTTTTAATTTTTTGTTCTTTGATAAAAGGGATGAGACTTGCAACTGGAACTTGTTGTCCTAAATAAATGGTTTTAATATTGGCTTTCCTTAAAAGATAATTTGAGAATAATAAGCCAATTTCATGCGTTTCATTTTCTGGTAAAAACAAAATTATTTGGTCATCATTGCTATTTGGGATTGGTAGTTTATTCAATTCATGCAAAAGCTTTTGACGAATGCAATTAGAGATAAAATGTTCTTGTAATGTATTGATATCATCTGTTCCCCACATCATACCAATCCTTACTAGTAAAGGATAAATAACTTGTTTGAATAATATAACCGTATCGAAAATTGCATTAAATTTTTCAAATTCAACATTTATTTTTGCTTCATCGTATGAAAGTCCAGCTTCCAATAAATTCGATATTACTAATTCAATTTTTAAATCTGAAATAACTGCAGAATCATTAATCTTCGACAGCTCCAAGATCATATTATCATAAGATAATTGCGCAATTTTAGAAATTTTTAATCCAGCTTTAATTAATACAACGGTTGATAGTATCTTTTTTAAGTCGTCATTATTGTAAAACCGAATGCCTGTCTGTGTTCGTTCAGGTGAAAGTAAATTATACCTTTGCTCCCAAATTCTAATAGTGTGTGCCTTTGTTCCAGAAATATTTTCTAATTCTTTTATCGAAAATGTTCTCATTTTAAAGAAGTTTTTTTAGCTTGAAAATTTGAAGTGAAAAAAGTAGCTAAGACTACCAGCAGCATATTGTAAACAGTGTCTTCTATTGGAATAGTCCCTATTCTCCAACCGATAATTTGATCTTCATTGTACCAAACGATTGGTTTTTCGGTCAAACTTCCAGTTAATATTCCATTAACAATTATAAACGGAATGAAACAAACAAGATATGTTCTTAAAAAATCTCTCATGAAAATTGAATTTATGTACGTTATAATTCCAATTGCTATAGAGCAGAGAGAAAATACAGTGAACGTATAAAACTGATCATAATTCAAAATACCAACTATCAATAAAAAAACAGAAAATACATACCATAATAAAGTTGTATATCTCCATTGAATTATTTTTTTAAAATAAGCTTTCAAAACATAATGTATGAAGACACAAGAAAAAGGCACAGTTATAAAAAACAACCATTCTTCCAAAGGTAACCTGAAGTAATCAATACCTAATAAATATTCATTATTGAATCCCCAAACACCTTTTTCTGCGAACCATATGTCCCAAGGAATAAAAATACATCCGACAATAATAATTGCTATAAATAACGATTTAAAATGGCGATAAAAAGCAACTTTTTTATCAAAAGACAAAAAAATAGTTCCAATAATAAAAATATTCAACACTAGATATAAACTCATTTTCTTGCAAGTTCTTGTTTAGCTTTTAAGTAATATTTTCGAGGTACAAATAACATCCCAAAGCATTCACCATCTTCTTTTCCAATGTGCTTATGATGAATTTTGTGTGCGAAACGAATAGCTCTAAAATAGCTTGTATTGGCATTTCTAAAGAATTTTAAGCGCTGATGAATAAAAACATCATGGACTAGTAAATAACAAAAACCGTATATTAATATTCCTATACCAATGTATACGCATATATAATTTGCGTAAATTAAACCTAACATGATATTTAACCAACTAGGAATAGCGAATATCAGAAAAAAGAAATCATTTTTTTCTGTTTTCTTAGTATGAGGAACGTGATGATCCTTATGGAAATACCAACCAATACCATGCATAACGTATTTATGTGCAAACCATGCAACAGCTTCCATTCCTAAAAATGTGAATGCAATCACGATAATACCTATAACCATACTATTTTAAAACTTAAAAATGCGAAAAAAAGCGATTGAGAAATGAAAACTGTTTTGGAAATTCCCGAATATTCAGTTTGAAATTTACTGCAAATGAAAACTGCTGGAAAACTAATTAACAACCAAGAAACATAATTATAAATTGGTATAGAACCAAATGTCCATTTCCAATAATTCAAATCTATAGCCGTTGGCTCCATAACAATATCAAATAATACCATCAACAAACTTGCAGCAAAAATGTTCACCCAATTATTACGATGTAATTTTTTACATATATGCCATGCTCCAATACTTAATATAGACCAATTAATTCCGATAATGACTGGGACATTGTAAAAAGATATTCCAAGATGGTTAGAATAAGTATAATTCCCAAACAATAACCCAGAGTGAACTCCAATTTGTTCAGCAGTGAATCCTAACAAAAAAACTAATCCAAATGTTTTTAAAAATTGAGGCATTTCAGTTTGAAAAGAAAGCGTTACCAATATAAAAGTCAATAACAAATTGTAAATTGATAATCCTTTAAAAATTAATTCATACGAGGTAAAAAATCCAACAAATCCAACTGTTAAAAACAACAATTGTATACTAATTAATATTTTAACGAATGATTTCAAGAAACTGATTTATTTGTATTTGAGGTCTATTTTAGTTTAACAACAAATATACTATTTTGTTTAAATTTTTTATTAAAATATTAAACATGCATTCAACTCAAAATAATTAGATAATAAAAATGTGTAAATTAATCACGAAACAAGTTTACCAAATCCTAAATAATGTCTTCTTCCTCTAAAACAGATATTCATTTCGATTGCAAAGGTGGTACTGAACAAATTGATGATATCTTAGTTATTGGAATTCGACTTTAATTTTATTCTAACTAATTACGTCAATGACTTTGGTAACAATTCAACCATCAACGCTTACATTCCTAGAAGAGTTAGCTAAAAATAACAATCGCGACTGGTTTAACAATCACAAAGAGGAATATACACTAGGATACGACAACATATGCTATTTTGTTGGACAACTTTTAATTGAAATGAACAAACATGATCACTTGGAAAATGAATAGGCTAAGAAGTGTTTGTATAGAATATATAGCGACACGCGTTTTAGTAAGGATAAAGCACCATATAAAACAAGATTCGCAGCTGGATTTCGTCGAGCAACAAAATTCAAAAGAGGCGGGTATTATTTGAATATTTCTCCTGGGAATAATTATTTAGCCTGTGGTTTTTTTAATCCAAATGCCGAAGATTTAAAACGAATTAGACAAGACATTCAATACAATTTTGAAGAATGGAATGCTATTTTGAAATCAAAAGAAATTCAAGTAAATTTTGGTGACTTATCGGGCAACAAATTTGTTACAGCGCCGCGAGGATTCAATAAAGATCATGAAGCAATCGATTTAATTCGACACAAACAATTCATCTTAAGACACAATTTTACCGATCAAGAAGTTATTTCAACAGACTTTTTAATAAGCGTTAACGAAACATTTCAATCAGTGCGACCTTTTTTCGATCTCATGAGTGAAATACTGACAACCGATGAAAATGGAGAAACAAATGTTTAAAGTCAATTAAGACAATTTGTTTTTAATATCTTTTGACCAAAACAAGAACACGAAAACAACC
>JBIIWQ010000232.1:0-4021 GCA_044338805.1 Crocinitomicaceae bacterium | reverse complement strand
TGAGTTATCCAACTTGAAAGTTTCATTTGCCTTTAAAGGAATGAAAGCGGATTTCATTAAACGGGCAGAAAGTGATGTTGTTTTTGAAAGTAATCAAGGAGAATTAGTTCAGAAAGCAATCAATTTAAGTGAAGAAACAGGAGAAAGAGTGAATGAAACAATAAATGTTATTGCACGCGACAAAAATCAAGAACTAGTAGCAACATTTGAAATGATCGTTTCTGTGAAAGTTGTGCCGCTAAAATCTTAATGTCTTAACATCCTATTATCTCAATGTCCAAATATCTTGCAGTCCTAATCTCTAATCATTACATTTGACCCAAATTATAAAAAATGCGAATAATTTCTGCTTTAGAATTGAATGATGCTATGCAAAAAGGTCAAGAATTCGAAATTGTTGATGTACGTGAGCCATATGAATATGATGCGTGTAATATTGGTTCCGTGCATATTCCTATGGGAGAAATTTGTAATAGAATTGCTGATTTACCAAAAGACAAAAACATTGTTATTATGTGTCGTTCTGGTAAAAGAGCAGAGGCGGTAGCTAATATTTTAATGACAGACTATTCAATTTCAAATGTTTACATTTTAGATGGAGGCATTTTAGCTTGGAAAGACCAAATTGACTCAACCTTAGACATTGAATAATGGATTTACTTAAATCAATTTTAGACTTTATACTTCATTTAGATGTTCACTTGATTGCAATGATTGAGGATTATGGACTTTGGATATATGCCATATTATTCCTTATCATTTTCGTTGAAACAGGATTAGTAATCATGCCATTACTTCCTGGTGATTCCTTATTGTTTGCTGCAGGAACATTTTGCGCAGGTTTTAAGAATGAAGCTGGAGAATCTGCCCAATTAAATTTATGGATTGTATTGGGCTTGTTGATTGTTGCAGCAATTCTCGGTGATGGATTGAATTACTTTTTCGGTAAAAAAATTGGATTGAAAGTACTCAAATGGAAAATTAGAGGACGTCAACTTGTGAAACAGAAATACATTGATCAAACGCATGCTTTTTATGAAAAACATGGTCCGAAAACAATAATTATTGCACGTTTTGTGCCAATTGTTCGAACTTTTGCTCCATTTGTGGCTGGTATTGGTGAAATGAGTTATGCTAAATTTTTGAAGTTTAATATCATCGGTGGAGTTTCTTGGGTTTTAGGCTTGACACTGATGGGTTACTTCTTTGGTAATTTGACGATTGTTCAAGAAAATTTTGAAATTGTGATCTTTGGAATTATTGGATTATCTATTCTTCCTATGATTATTGAAATTATTCGCGCTAAAAGAAAAGCTAGAAAAGGATGAAAACCTACGGATTAATAGGTGAAAAATTAGATTATTCTTTTTCTAAAACTTTTTTTGACGAATATTTTAAGAAAAATAACGTCGATGCAGCATTCATTAATTTGGAAATCCCAACGGTTGATGCAGTTATTGAAGTTTTCAAAAAAGACATTTCAGGTTTAACGGTAACAATTCCTTATAAAGAAACGATAATTCCGTTTTTAGATGAAATCACCTCTGAAGCAAAAGAAATTGGAGCAGTCAATGTTATTCAATTCAAAGATGGGAAAAGAATAGGACACAATTCAGATGCGTATGGTTTTAAACAATCAATCAAGCCATTTTTGACAAATCTTCATGAGCGCGCGCTCATTTTAGGAACTGGAGGTGCGTCGAAAGCAGTTGCGCATGTTTTTAAAAGTATTGGAATTGATGTGATATTCTGTTCAAGAAATCCATCAGGACCAAAAGAATTTTCATACGATTTACTGAACGAACACATGGTTAATGCGTGTAAAGTAATCGTTAATTGTACGCCAATCGGTACTTTTCCAAATAATAACGAGTCAATAGATTTTCCATTTCAATTCCTTACAAAAGATCATTTGGTGGTTGATTTAATCTATAATCCAGCAAAAACTATGTTTCTTCAAAAAGCAGAAGAAGGTGGAGCAACTATTTTGAATGGTGAATCCATGTTAAAAGAACAGGCGCTTAAAGCATGGGAAATTTGGAATGAGCAATAGTCAATTTACTTCTTTAATCATAATAGTATGTCCGAATTACTTGACAGAATCTTAGAAGGAGAAAATCAACACCAAGATTTTAAATTCAAAATTGACGATTCTTGTAAAATTGCAAGAACGTTATGTGCTTTTGCAAATTCGGAAGGTGGAAGTTTGTTGATTGGAGTCAAAGACAACCGCAAAATTGTAGGGTGCGATCCAAAAGAAGAACTTCAAATGATTGAAATTGCAGCAAAATCATTCTGCCAACCAGAAATTGAATTTACTTCCAAAGTATGGCAAGAGGAATTTCGACTCGTATTGGAAATCATTGTTCTTAAATCGAAGCAAATTCCGCACAAATCAAAAGATGATAATGGAAGATGGCATCCTTATATAAGAGTGCAAGACCATACCACTGCTGTAAATAAAATCTTAGAATCTGTTTGGAAGGAACAAAGAAAGGCTTCATTTAGTCTGAACAAATTGAATCAGGAAGATGATGATTTACTAAATATTATAAAAGTCGCACAAAAAATCACATTGAGCCAATTATATAAAAAATCAAATTCGCCTCTTAGTAAAGTAGATGAAATTGTTGTTCGGTTGATTTGCCAAAATTTTGTTGAAATGAAATTTGAACGAGACGGAGTTTATTATAAATCAAGTGATTTACCGTATTAATTACATCAAAATCACACCCATTGATTTCTTAAATTTTCATAAAATTGGTGTTTTCTCAGTTTTATGTCATACATTTAGAAACATTTTAAATAAGCATAAATAAACATAATTAAATGGGAAGACCAGCTACAAGACCGGCACGACTGAAAAATGGATTTTATATAGAAGTCAAAACACAAGGAAGTAGTGCCATATTAGTTAGAAGAGATACAAGAGAACAAATGCTTCTAGCTGCAGAAGATTACGCACGAACTAAACAAGTTACCATTCGCGGTGAAATGCGAAATGATAAATGGACTGATTAATTAAACTGGGCCTTCTTTGGAAGGCCTTTTTTTATGAATAAATACATACAATTTTTAAAAGGTAAAGCGAGATTCACAATGTGGATCTTAATTTTTTGTACCCTACTTATAACTGTTCCCATTCTTTTAAGTTCTAATTACCGAACAACTGCAAAAGTTATAGGAATTATCACTGTTGTCGCTTTATCATACGCACTATGGTTATGGAAAACACAAACAATCAGGAAGATTAATCGAAAGTCTCGTATTAGAATTAATTTAAATGATAGATTTTGGTTAAATGAACATATTCCATTTTACAGAAACTTAAGTAAAAAGGATAAAGTAATTTTTGAAGATAGAATAGGACTCTTCTTAGCCGAAATTGCGATTTCAGAAGTAGACAAAAAAGTTCCAGATAAATCAACCTGTTTTTACGTTGCTTCTTCAGCCGTTATAACTTTTTGGGGGTTGCCTTATTGGAATTATGGGGAACTTACAGAAGTATTAATTTATCCCGAAAATTTTAATCAACAAAATGAAATCATTAAACATGGAATGATTCAAGGCAAAATTCACCAGGGTGGTTTAATGGACTCCACAATGATATTATCATTACCTGCTTTAATAAGTGGTTTCAATGTATTAGATGGGCAAAATGTAGGTATTCATGAATTTTCGCATTTATTAGATAAGCAAGACAATGAAATTGACGGCTTACCATTTATGTTTGATGAGGGAAATAGGAAAGTGTGGACGCAATTTGTCGAAATTGAATTAAAGAAGAAAGGTCATCCATCAAAAATCGATAGGTACGCATTTACAAATGATGAGGAATTCTTCGCAGTTGTAATGGAAACATATAGAGAATTACCGAATCGGTTAAATAAAAAGTATCCTGAATTGTATCAAATTCTGGATTCTTATCTAAACAATAGAAATAACTAAAATAATTTTCATTTCCAATCACTATCTTTTCAGGGAGTTAAGTGATGTTTTTTATTTTTTCAAAAAAAGATTG
>JBIIWQ010000231.1:0-4035 GCA_044338805.1 Crocinitomicaceae bacterium | reverse complement strand
ATTAAATTCAAGTAATAAATGCAACTTTTAGATTGCGTGGTAAAATAAATTTCAAAACAGGAGAGAAATCCAAGAATTCCTCTCGCTGTTTCTAGGAAAGAGTTATTTTACCCCGTTAAATCGCCAAAAATAAAGTTGTAATGTCACACCTTTCTTACGAGCAAAGATACACAATTGAGGTATTATTAAAAGACGGGCAACCGCAAAAGGAAATTGCTAGAGTACTTTCTTTAAATAAGTCAGTGATTTGCCGAGAAATTAAAAGAAATTGCGATGGCAGAAGTCTTGTTTACAAAGCTAAATTAGCACAAAGCAAGTATGAATCCCGCCAATATTTAAAGCCAAAACATTTAAAGTTTACTGATGAAATTCGTTCAGAAATCATTGTTATGATTGAGCAAGATTACAGTCCTGAACAAGTTGCAGGTGTATTGAAAAAGAATGGAGGAACCACTATTTCACATGAATGGATTTATCAGTTTATATGGAAGAACAAAAAACAGAAAGGCACTCTACATACTCATTTAAGGCGCAAGGGCAGGCGCTATCGTAAACGTGGATCAAGCAAAGACTCTAGGGGTAAAATTGTTGGTAGAGTTGGTATTGAAAAACGACCCAAAGAAGCTGAGGACAGAAAAGTTTTTGGGCATTTAGAAGTTGACACAATTATCGGTCAAAATCATAAAGGGGCTATAATCACACTAAATGATAGAGCTTCTGGAATGCTATGGATGGGAAAAGTAGAAACAAGGGATGCAGAAATTGTAAGAATCAAATTAAGTGAAATGTTAGATGAAATAAGACCATTTATCAAATCAATTACTGGCGATAATGGAAAGGAATTTTCAGCACACCAGTTCATAACAGACGAATACTGTGATTTTTTCTTCGCTAACCCATATAGCCCATGGGAAAGGGGTTCCAATGAAAATCTTAATGGTCTTGTACGTCAATATATCCCAAAGAGTTCTGACTTTTCAATATTTAGCGATGAAAAAATAAAAGAGATACAAACCAAATTAAACAATCGACCAAGGAAACGCTTTGACTATGAAAATCCTATATTTGTTATGGAAAAATTATTGTTTAACCCAGAAGTTGCATTAGTGGCTTGAATTCAGCAAATGTAAAAAGTGTACAAACAAAAAATGCAACACTTTCGAGCTGCATTTTTATTTTCAAATAGTTTGTTTATTCTCCGAATTTTTCAATTACTTGAGCCGTAACTCCAGTATTTGAGAATCCACCATCATGGAATAAATTCTGCATTGTTACATATCTTGTTAAATCTGAGAAAAGTGTAATGCAATAATCCGCACAAGCATCTGCATCAGCATTTCCTAATGGTGACATCATTTCAGAAAAATTAATGAATTCACTAAATCCTTTCACTCCACTTCCTGCTGTAGTCATTGTTGGAGATTGAGAAATCGTGTTTACACGAACTTTCTTATCTACACCATATTGGTATCCAAAACTACGCGCAATTGATTCTAAATATGCTTTATTATCAGCCATATCATTGTAATCTGGGAACACACGTTGTGCAGCGATATATGTTAATGCAACAATAGAACCCCACTCATTCATAGCGTCTAGTTTCTTTGCGGTTTGCATTACTTTATGAAACGAAAGCGCTGAAACATCCAGTCCTTTCATCGTGTAATCATAATTTTGAGCCGTATAATGATTCCCTTTACGAACATTAACTGACATTCCAATCGAATGAAGAATAAAATCAATTTTACCTCCAAGAATTTCCATTGATTCAGAGATTAATTTCTCTAAATCTTCAACACTTGTTGCATCAGCAGGAATTACTTTTGACCCTGTTTTTTCTGCTAAGCCATTGATTTCACCCATTCTCATTGCTATAGGAGCATTTGTCAAAACAAATTGCGCTCCTTGCTCATGAGCTTTTTCAGCAACATGCCAAGCAATCGATTGACTGTTTAGTGCTCCGAAAATAATTCCTCTTTTTCCTTTCAATAAATTATGCGCCATCTTCGTTTAATTTGGGACAAATATAGCGTAGAATTCTGAATTGGAGGGAAGGATTTAAATTTTAATCAATTAACGTATTTATAAAAAGGCAAAGGGAAGAAGGTAAAAGTAATTTGGTTCTTGTGAAGCAAACTTTTTACTTTTTACTTCATACTTCTTACTTTTCAATCCTTACTTCTTACTTTTCACATCTTACTTTTCCCTACAACTCAATTTCTAAACCGTCATACGCAACAAATACATTTTCAGGTAACGATTCTTCGATTTCATGGTGTTTGCCAAATAAATGAGAAATATGCGTCAAATATGCTTTTTCAGGTTGAATAATCGCAATAAAAGCGAGTGCTTCTTCTAAATTAAAATGAGAAATATGTTCTGAACGGTGCAAGGCATTAATAATTAAAATTTTAGTGCCCTTAACTTTTTCAATTTCAATTGAAGAGATTGTTTTAGCATCTGTTATATAGGTAAAATCATTGATGCGATATCCAAATACAGGCATTTTGTAGTGCATTACTTCAATCGGTGTAATAATTGGTCCATCAGGCAATTGAAAAGGATTATTCTCAATTCTATTCAAATGAACACTAGGTATTCCTGGATAATTATCGTTTGAAAAAACATAATGAAATTCTTTCATTAATGCCATTTCAACCCGTTCAGTGCAAAAAATTTCCATGTCCCTTCTTTCGCAATAATTAAATGCACGAACATCATCCATTCCTGCAACATGATCTTTGTGTTCATGAGTATAAACAATGGCACGTAATGATTTTACCTTTTCTCGCAGCATTTGTTGCCTAAAGTCAGGACCAGTATCAATAACATAATTCTGACCCATTACAGAAATTAAAATTGACGCTCTAAGCCTTTTGTCTAATGAATCAGTTGAAGCACAAACATCACATTCGCAAGCAATAACAGGTACACCTTGAGAAGTTCCAGAACCGAGAATCGTTATTTTCATTTGAACAACATTTTAGATTTCAAGCTTTTGAACGAATAAATTTAACTAAAAATAAAATCCAACCAATAATCATTAACACGCCTCCAAGCGGAGTTACCGGCCCCAAAAACTTCAATGAAACACCCAGCATTTCTTGTATGGCAAGAAAATAAATTGAAACTGAAAACATAAGAACTCCAGCAAAAATAAACTGAATTGGTCGTTTCAATGAAAATTGAACTTTATCTGCCGACAATCCTAAAATTAAAAATGCCAATCCATGATAAATCTGATACCTGACTCCCACTTCAAACGTATTCAACTTTTCAGGTGTTAAATGCTCTTTTAGTCCATGTGCACCAAAAGCACCGAGGAT
This sequence comes from Crocinitomicaceae bacterium, assembly GCA_044338805.1. Classification (GTDB taxonomy): domain Bacteria; phylum Bacteroidota; class Bacteroidia; order Flavobacteriales_D; family Crocinitomicaceae; genus M0103. The sequence continues at coordinate 709 of JBIIWQ010000231.1, read as the reverse complement.
AATAGCAATCACCATCATCACAACCCCAATAATCACTGCCGATTTATTCATTTTCTGTTTGTTTTAAATTCAACGTAAATTCAAGAACTTCTTGCCAACCTTGCCATTTACCATAATTCCCAATTGTTTCGTTGTGCCAAATAAAGACAAAATCGCCACCAAATCGTTTAACTTCATTAAATAATTTTGAAATAACCACTTTAGATTCTTCAGGAGAAATATATAAATATTCATTCAAAGTCCCATCCATATATACAAATGGATGAATAATCAAATCTGAAATACAATTTTTGGTCAAATCAAACCATTTATGAGGTCGTGCTGTGCCAGATCTAAAACCTACCTTTTCAGCAAATCCCATTGTATAGTCATGCTTGATTCCCATGGATGATATGGTTGTATAAGTAACCGGGAGTTTTAATTTTAAGAAATGTTGTCGCGAATTTTCTACAGTTTTATGAAGAATTAATTCTAACCGTTCTTTTTCATTCAAAAAATGATATTCATAACTGTTTGATTTATAACTTGGGTGAATTCCAACTGTAGTTTTTAAATTCATCTTTCGAATTAAACGCTGATGACGCACATTTTTATACGAAATATTCTTATCAAATTTTGCATAATCGCCCAAAAGCCAAAACATATTTACCTTAAACCCACGGTTTGCAATGGATAAAATGTAATCATATGTATCATACGGATCTGTTTT
>JBIIWQ010000022.1:0-13604 GCA_044338805.1 Crocinitomicaceae bacterium | reverse complement strand
ATTGAGCAACGCTACAATTTCTACTTACGATTTTACTGGAACATCGTCTTCTGCTTCTAATAATCTACCAAGTTTCTTTTCCCCTCAGTTTTCATTTGGAACTGGAGGTGGATATGCTGTTTTCAAAATTCAATTTATTATAGCTGGGTCATATAATAACACTTCGAATACAGGTACCTTGATAACACTTCAAAATGTGCTCTTGAACACTTACGATTTGGATGGAAATGGAACCGCTGGAACAAATCAATATGCTGAATTTGGTGGATTTTCAATATCAGAATTAGCAAGTCCTACAAATTTATCTACGACTTATAATAGTACATTGGGATTATCGAAATTTAGAACTTCTATTTCAGCAAATACCATTGATGTAACAGATGTTAAAAACCGAGTCCGCGTAACCTATAATTATATGAGCGAGTTTACAACCAAGGTTGGAGCTGAAGGTTCTGGAGCAGCATATTATTTCCTTGATTTTTCAGCAGGTTCAACCTTTACATCGGCAATTTCTTATGCGGCGCCATCACTTGATTTAAATACAACCACATCGGGATTGGATAATGTAACGAGTATGATTGCACCAGACGTCAAAAATTTTACAGTAGGATCGAGTAACATTACTTATTCAGGACCAACATTGGATAATTTGAAATTGAATTTTTCAACTTCTCAAATTTTAGACGGAGCAAATGAAAAATTACTTTTTTATGGTGCGACAAGTGGTGGAAGTGTTTCTTTGAATTTCACGAATGCTCAGGCTATACCAAATGTTGTGCTAGGAGGAATAACTTATGCCGTTTCAGCAAATGTATTGGGTGGAAGAGGTATTCTGATATTTACAAAAAGTGGGGGAGGAACTTTAACACTTGCTCAGGTTGAAAGTTTGTTGGACGCGTTTCAATATCAAAACGCAGCTTCAAATGCTACAAAAGCATGGCGTTATTTTAATGTTACAACCTTAGCAGGAAGTTTTGAAACACCAGTTGCACAATTTCAAGTAAATATTGATCATGTACTTCCGGTTGAACTAACAACGTTCTCTGTAAATTGTGACAAAGAATATTCAATCATTTCCTGGCAAACTGCATCTGAACATAATTCTGCTTCATTCATTTTAGAAAGAAGTGCAGATGGCACACAATGGGATGAAATCACAGAAATGGATGCAGCTGGAAATAGCAATTCCACAATAGATTATCAATACGAAGATCTTGAATATTTTCGCTTTGTAGGGTATTACAGATTGACACAGGTAGATACCGATGGAAAACAAAAAGTGTATGATCCAATTTACACGAATTGTTCAAAGAGTGAAAATGAGGTAGATATATATCCAAATCCAGTTCTAGGGGATTTTGTAATTTCTATTTCGTCTCAATCCGCTGAAACTGTAATAATTGATTTTGTCAATACCAATGGAATGACAGTTTTAGGGAAAACAGTTGCTGCTCAAAATGGATTTAATCAGTATAATTTTAATACACAAGAGTTATTAAGTGGAATGTATTATGTAAGTGTTCAAATCAATGATACGCATACAATCAAAAAACTTATTGTCCAGTAAACCAATTAACCAAACAAGTATATTAAATCCAGTTCGAAAGGGCTAGATTTTTTTATTTTTCTAGAAATAGAAGAAGTAATACCAGACCGATGATTACAAACAATAAATACAATTTTGGATCTTTGAATAATGGGCGCTTTCCACGTTTTGTTAAACGTTCATAATCATGGTGAAGGCTCGAGAAATCCTTGTGGCGTTTGATTTGCTCGTCACTCGGTTCAAGATTCTTTTTTTCTCTATTTATCGAAAACTTTCTCATGATCGTTCAGTCCATTTTTTATTCAACTTTTCTAAAATGCGATAAACACGCATCTTAGCATTCGGTTCGCTTATTTTATAAATGTCAGCAATTTCTTTGAAACTCAACTCTTGAAAAAAGCGTAATTCAATTAAATCCAACTGTTCTTGTTCCATTTCGTTCAATAATTCGACCAATTGTTCTTGGTCCTCCTCAGACATGTAACGGTTAAGGTTTGCTTCATTACAAATGTCTTTAAATTTACTTTCATCAATGTCAACTGTTTTAGTTGTTTTCGAGGCTCTAAAAAACATCGACACTTCATTTTGTGCAATGCGATAAAGCCAACTGCAAAAAGGCAAACCTCGGTCTTCGTACTTTTGAATATTGGCCATTGCCTTTATAAAAGTTTGTTGAGCAAGGTCTCCAGCAACCTCTTCATTCCCCCCTAAGCGCTTAAATGTGAATCGATATATTCGTTCGAAGTAAATATTATATAATTCGCCGAAATAATAGGTGTCTGTTTTTGAAAGCTCAATTAACTCGGGCTCACTTAGATTTTTTTTATGTCGACGGAGTGAAAACAAATTTCTTTTTTTTAAGGTAATGAAAGATTCAAAAAAAGTAACAGATTGGTTTGAAATAAAGTTTAATTATGGTGTTGAAAGTGAAACAGGAATTATTTTTCCGTTCATCCATTGATTTCCTGTAAGAGCAAAATGTGCAATAAAATCAGCCATTTTTGATGCCGAAACTGGCGCTTCATAGCCTGGGAATGCTTCTTCCAACATTTCGGTTTGAACCGCTCCTAAACAAAGGCAATTGATCTTTATTTTTGAATCTTTGTATTCTTCAGCAAACAATTCGGTGAAACTGCAAACGGCAGCTTTTGAAGTCGAATAAGCACTCAATCCAGCAAATTTCACACTCCCTTGGAATCCACCAATCGAACTTATGTTTACAATATGTCCACCATTATCAATCATCTTTGGAACAGCGGCTTGTGTAGTTTCCATAACTCCAATCACATTGACTTGATAGCAAATAGAAATATCTTCATGCGTTAATTCCGTAAACGGCTTATTCACCAATTTACCTGCGTTGTTGATGAGAATATCAATCTGACTTATATTTTCAAAAATTACTTTTGCCTGTTCTGCAACATTATTTGTCAAATCAAATTCAACTGCTCGAACATTCGGTAAATGCTTGAATAATTCCTGCATTTTTTGACGATTTCGAGACAGTGCAAAAACGGTATTAGAAGAATCGAAGGCAAACTTTTCAACAAGTTCTTTACCAATTCCACGGCTAGCTCCAACAATAACAATTGTTTGATTAGGCATCGTAAGTAAAGGTTAATTCTTCACTCGTTGGGTGAGCTTGACACGTTAAAATATAACCATCTTGAATTTCTTTGTCCGTTAAAGACATATTCACTGTCATCATTGCTGTTCCTTTTATTATTTTGGCTTTGCATGAACAACAAACACCTCCTTTACAAGAATATGGTGCATCTAAACCAGCCGTTTCAGCTGCTTCTAGCAAACTTTTCCCTTTCGTTTTTAGTGAAAATTCAACAACTTCACCATCCAAAATTGCTTTAACTTTACTTTCGCCTTCAAAAACTGATGCAACGATTGTTTCACTTGATGCCATTAAAACGGGCGTTGTAAACAATTCGAAATGAATTTTAGACTTGGTAACGCCAAAAAACTCAAGTGTGTTTGAAATGTCTAAAATCATTTGTTCAGGTCCACACAAAAAGAAAGCATCTGCTTTTAATAAATCAAGATTTGCTTTAATTTGAGTAGAAAAAGAATCTTTGTTTATTCGTCCAAATTCATATCCGTCCACTTCTTCATTCGTCAAAAAGTAAGTTGCTGAAGTGTTAGAAAGTGCATTAATTTCTTGGTGAAATATGGTTGACGCTTTCGTTCTATTACCAAAAAATAGGTGCATTTTTCCACCGCGTTGTTCTATTGCTTTTGCAATTGACATCATAGGAGTAACACCGCTTCCAGCAGCAATAGCAACAATATTTTTATCAGAATCTTTTAATATAAAATTTCCAATCGGTTTAGAAATAGCAAGAACAGTTCCTGGCATTACTTTCTCATTGAGCCAAATAGAGATGTTTCCTCCTTTCACTGCTTTTGCAGCAAATGAAATAGGTTCGTTCGGTCCACTGCAAATTGAATAAGATCGATGCTCATCCTTGCCATCTTTCTCAACGGAAATAGTGATATATTGTCCCGGAATAAACTGAAATTCAGATTTTAGTTCTGAAGGGATTTCCAGTGTTATTTTTACCGTATCTGCAGTTAACTTTTCAACTGCTGCGACAGGAATTTCATAAAAACCTTTAGGTAGCTTTTTTGAATCCTTATCTTTTTTAAACATTCCAAATAATGCCATAATTTATTCGTCAAATGATACAATTAATTTTTCACTCGTTGGATGGGCTTGACATGTCAAAATATATCCTGCCTCCACTTCGTCTTTTTCTAAAGAATAATTCACATCCATTCGGGCTGAACCTTCAATAATTTTCGCTTTACACGTGCAGCAAACACCGCCTTTACAAGCAAATGGTAAATCTGCGCCAGCCTTTTGAGCAACATCTAATATACTTTCTCCAGAAGAAGTCATTGATAAATCAATTACATCCCCATCAAGAATTATTGTCACATTTGAAGCAATACTCGTTTGATTTGTGATAATTTTTTCTTCCGTTTTCTTGACTCCAGGTGTTGTAAATAATTCAAAATGAATATTTTTTTGATCAACACCATTTTCAGATAAACTGTCTTTTACACCTAGAATCATTTCCTCAGGACCACAAATGTAAACACCATCAACAGAATTATTTGCAAGAAAAGCTTTGTACAACTCTGTGCATTTTTCCTTGTCAATTCTACCTTTTTGAATCTTATTACCCAAACTTTCTCTCGAAAGTACATGGACAATGCGAAGACGATCCATGTGGGTATTTTTTAACGCTTCTAATTCTTCACGGAAATTGATGCTGTTGAAGTTTTTATTTCCATAAAATAATGTCACATCGCTATTTGGCTCTTCGAACAATACTGTTTTTGCAATCGATAATATTGGCGTAATCCCACTTCCTGCAGCAAATAATGCGTAGGAGTTATTGGCCTTTTTGTTTGTGTGTAAACAGAAATTTCCAGTTGGGGTCATCACATCAAGAGAATCGCCTTCTTTCAAAGAATGATTCGCAAATGTTGAAAAAACACCATTTTCAACTTGTTTTACAGCAACTCTATATTCTCCTTCATAAGGTGCAGAGCATAAAGAATAAGACCTACGTGTGTCTTCTCCGTTAATTATCGTTTTCAATGTAAGGTATTGACCAGCCAAGAAAACGTAATCATTTTTAAGTTCTGCAGGAACATCAAAAGCAATTGAAACAGTATCTTCTGTCTCTTTTCTGATATTTTTAATTGTTAAAGTGTGAAACTTTGGTGTCATGAAGAATCATTTATAAAGGGCGAATTTAATCATTTGTCTTGGAACATAAAAGAAGCTTGAGATACTATTATCTATTTTGAATATACTCAGAATAAATAAATGTGTAAAAATTTCTCAAAAAGTTAAAACAACTATTCTATTCAGCTGTTTTTTTGATAAACATATTTACTTAAATTTGTAACACAAGAGAAAACTGTATGAAGGACATCAACATTTTAGAACTTGAGAGAAAATTTCAAGAGAAAATCGATAAGGATATTAAAATTGAACCGAAGGATTGGATGCCTGATGATTATCGTCAGACGTTGATTCGTCAAATTTCTCAGCATGCACATTCTGAAATTGTTGGGATGTTACCTGAAGGGAATTGGATTACACGTGCGCCAAATTTGCGTCGTAAAGCTGTTCTTTTGGCGAAAGTTCAAGATGAAGCAGGGCATGGTTTGTATTTGTACAGTTCTGTTGAAACACTTGGTGCGAACCGAGAAGAAACAATCGATGATCTTCATTCTGGAAAAGCAAAATATTCATCCATTTTCAATTATCCAACAGTTTCTTGGGCCGATATGGGCGCAATTGGCTGGTTAGTTGATGGTGCTGCAATCATGAACCAAGTTCCATTATGCAGATGTTCTTATGGACCTTATGCACGTGCAATGGTGCGTGTTTGTAAAGAAGAATCATTTCACCAACGACAAGGTTTTGAAATCATGGTGCAATTAGCTAAAGGAACGCCTGTTCAAAAAGAAATGGCACAAGATGCTTTGAACCGTTTTTGGTGGCCGTCTTTAATGATGTTCGGACCAAATGATGCTGAATCAAAACACACTGCTCAATCTGTTAAATGGAAAATTAAACGCCATACAAATGATGAATTGCGTCAGATGTTTGTCGATGCAACTGTTCCTCAAGCTGAATTAATTGGTTTGACTATTCCAGATAAAGATTTGAAATTCAATGAAGAAACTGGTCATTATGAATCTGGTGCAATCAATTGGGACGAATTTTGGGAAGTTGTTAAAGGAAATGGCCCTTGTAATAAGGATCGAGTTGATACGCGACGCAAAGCCAAAGAAGATGGAATGTGGGTGGTAGAGGCTGCAAATGCATATGCTGCGAAAAGAGACCTTCGACAAGCTCAGGTACAAAAGGCGAGCTAAAATTTAGATTAAAAATATATTATATGTCAAAAAAAGAATGGCCTTTGTGGGAAATATTTATTCGTAGCAAAGCAGGTTTAAATCACAAGCATGTTGGAAGTTTAAGAGCAGCTGATGCTGAAATGGCGGTTGAAAATGCACGTGATGTGTATACAAGACGTTCAGAAGGAATCAGTATTTGGGCGGTCGAATCAAAAGATGTTTATGCGTCTGATCCAACTGAAGCTGATTCGTTATTTGAACCTTCAGATTCAAAAGTATACCGTCACCCAACTTTTTATGATGTTCCAGACGGAATTTCACACATGTAATGGAAAATAATAAACTAACTGACTTTATATTTTAAGATGAGTGCACTTTTTGAATATTTAATACGACTTGGAGATGACAGCTTGATTTTGGGTCATCGCATGTCGGAATGGTGCGGACACGGACCAATATTGGAAGAAGATATTGCGATGACAAACATTGCATTGGATTTGGTAGGTCAGGCTACTAGTTTATTAAATTACGCTGGACAAGTTGAAGGGAATGGACGTGATGGCGATAAACTTGCTTTTTTACGCTATGACCGCGAGTACAAAAACACCTTGCTAGTTGAGCAACCAAATGGTGATTTTGGAACAACGATTATGCGTCAATTTTTATTTGATGCGTATAGAAAACCATTGTTTGAAAAATTGCAAAACAGCTCAAACAAACAATTGAGTGCAATTGCAGAAAAATCGTTGAAAGAAACGAAATATCACTTGAAACATTCATCTGAATGGGTGATTCGTCTAGGTGATGGAACAGAAGAATCGCACCAACGAATTCAAGAATCGCTCAAGACCTTATGGCGTTATTCATCAGAATTGTTTTACACAGATGAGGTTGACGCTGAGTTATTAAGTCAAGGAATTATTACTGATATCGCTGAAATTCGAGTTGAATGGGAAGCAACAGTTAAAAGTGTTTTTGAAGAAGCGACTTTACAAATTCCAACAAATAATTGGAAACAAGAAGGCGGAAGGAAAGGGATGCACTCAGAAAATATGGGATTCATCCTTGCTGAATTACAATATATGCAACGTGCTTATCCGAACATGGAATGGTAACTGAAAAAGAAATATGGGCTTATTTAGAAGAGGTTTCTGATCCAGAAATTCCTGTTCTTACGGTTGTTGATCTTGGTGTTGTAAGAGCTGTTGAAATAACAGACAAGAATTGCCATGTAACAATCACACCAACCTACAGTGGTTGTCCAGCAATGAAAATGATCGAAGAGCAAATCATTGAGAAATTAACTGAAAAAGGCATAGAAAACGTAAGCGTTTCTTTGGTTTTATCTCCTGCTTGGACCACAGATTGGCTCACAGAATCTGGTAAAAATAAATTACGAGAATACGGAATTGCTCCGCCAGAACATGAAGTTGATAAAAGTGTTTTGTTTTCAGAACCTACGGTTGTACCTTGTCCTCAATGCGAATCTCGAAACACGAAAATGATTAGTCAATTTGGGAGCACAGCATGCAAAGCACATTATCAGTGCAATGAATGTTTAGAACCGTTTGATTATTTTAAATGTTTGAAGTAGTTAGAGTATCTGCAACAACTTAACGTCAAAAATCAAAACTGAATTTCCTGGTATTCCGTTGTTGCTTCCTGAGCCGTAACCAAGAGCTGAAGGAACTAAAAGAATCCCATTTCCACCTTCCTTGAAATAAGGAATTCCTTCTGTCCAACCTTTAATTACTTGTTGTAAGCCAAAACTTATTCCTGCCGCATCACTTTGGTCAAAAACTTCCCCATCAGTAAAATAACCTTTGTAAGAAACTTTTACAGTTGAAAAACTATTACACGTTCCACCTGTTCCTTGGTTTTCGATTACATAGTACAAACCTGTACCTGTTGCAACTGCCGTTAAGTTGTTATCAGCGATATATTGCTTGATAATATCATCGTCTTTTTTTGCTTGCTCTTCAGCATTTTTCTTAGCGCACGATAAAAATGTGAATGCAACTAATAGGATTGGAAGGAAATATTTCATGGGTTAAAATTACAAATTATGAGTTACAAGTTACTAATTTAGAATTACAAATTACAAATTACAAATTACAAATTATGAGTCAATCTATGTGACCTATGTGTCACTTCGGCATGCTCAGTGCATCGCTATGTGGTTTATTTGAATCACCAATTCTCAGTTATCCTCATCAAAAACTAGTTCTGCGTCTTTTTCCCAAATTTCCATTTCACACGGTTTACAGTTGAATTTCAATTTGTATTCATTTTCGCCGTGTTGCAGTGTCAATGGTTCAATCAATTTTTCGCCCATCGTATCACGTTGAAATTTAGGACATTTCCCTAATTCATATTTCACGCAATACTTTGTCGTCATTACTCTGGATTTTCCTGGATCCCATTGTAATTCGAACGCTTTTTCAATTTCTGTAACACCGTGTCTTTTGTAGAAAGCCCGTGCTAATCTATTTGAAACATTAAACGTGAAATCTAATTCTTTCACTGGAAAAGGATGATCTGTTTTAACAATTGCTTTTTCTTCCCGGTGGTATTCTTTAATTCGAATGTCAATTAAATTTTCTAAAACTTCCCGTCTTAGCTCATTTACTTTTGAACTTGGTAAAAACCAATTATTCGAAAATTCAACAGTAACTTCGTCCACTACAAATGGCGTATTTCCTGTTTTAGAAAGATTTTTCTTGATATCAGCAAGTACAATTTCACCTTTAGTTGACGCTTCTTTTTCTTGCTCAAATGAACTTATAGATTGATGTCCATCTTCGTCAATTACGGTTAATATAAATCCAGTTGGCGTTTCTGATAGCGTCATTTTAATCCCAATCTTACGAATGGTACTATCTTCACGTTCAACTAATTTGTTGAATGCCGCATCAGAATTTCGATAGATTTCCGTTCCTTCTGGGATTGATTTATAATTATTCGGAATCACTAAATCATTGAGAACGACATTAATTTGTAATCCGTCTGCTTCATTGTTTTCATTGATGAAGAAAAGTCCATCTCCATTGTTTAATTGATCAGCATTTTCAATGAAATAGCCTTTATCAGTGAATTTTGTCACTTTCCCAATGAACTGACCTTTTGATTTTGGACTTTCCCAAGAACCAATTTTTTCTTTTCGTTGATTTACAAAATAATCGGTGTAACCACGGTTGAAACTACGATCCATTTTAGGAACGAAATTAATCGTAATTCTTCCTGATGATGCTTTTTGATAGGTATCCGAAGTCTCAAGAAAAGTGTCTAACTTTTGACGTAAAAACGAAACATTGTTCTTAACGTAAACCAAATCCTTCAAGCGACCTTCTATTTTGAAAGAGGTAATTCCTGCTTCAATGAGTTCGGGAAGTTGTTCAGATAAATCTAAATCTTTTATAGATAATAAATGACTGTTTGCAATAAGTGTTGCGCCTGTTCCGTCAGTTAGATTATAAGGAAGGCGACAATTTTGTGCGCATGAACCTCGGTTTGCACTTCGTTCACCGCCAGCAATACTCATGTAACAATTGCCACTAAATGAAACGCACAATGCTCCAGAAACAAAAAATTCCAATTCCACATCAGCTTCTTCGTAAATTTCTTTTATTTGGCTTAAATTTAATTCTCTCGCCAAAACAATGCGTTCCATTCCTGCATCTTTCAAAAATTTAACTTGTTTTGGGTCGCGGTTATTAGCTTGTGTGCTCGCATGAAGAACGATAGGAGGTAAGTCCATTTCAAAAATCGCCATGTCTTGCACGATCAGTGCATCAACACCAATTTTATAGAGCTTGTGAATCAATTGTTGGCAATCCTCCAATTCGTTATCATATAGAATTGTATTGATTACAACAAAAACTTGTGCCTTAAACAAGTGAGCATATTTCACCAATTCTGCAATGTCTTCTAACGAATTTGTTGCATTTGAGCGCGCACCATAGGCTGGCGAACCAATATATACTGCATCTGCACCTGAATTTATCGCCAACATTCCTTGCAGGAGATTTTTAGCAGGAGCTAGAATTTCAACTTTTTTCTTCATACTTCATGCAAAAGTCCGCATTTTATTTAATGATGTCAATAGGAATAGCAAAAACAGAAAAGAAATTCAAAAAAAATAGCCACAGATGCACAGATTTTTTTAACTGATCTGTGAATCTGTGGCAAAAAATATTCGTCCACAATCTGTGGACTTAAATGCTAATTGGTTTTTATCCTAAACAAGAAAATCTATTTATAATGGTCAATCGCAATAATTGAAACAACATTGAAATTCAAAAAAAATAGCCACAAATGCACAGATTTTTTTAACTAATCTGTGAATCTGCGGCAAAAAATATTCGTCCAATTGCGTGGAATTTAAGATTGTTGGGGATTTTTAAACAAAGCAAGGAAATCTAATTAATTATGGTCAATAGGAATAGCAAAAACAGAAAAGAAATTCAAAAAAAATAGCCACAGATGCACAGATTTTTTTAACTGATCTGTGAATCTGTTGCAAAAAATAGTCGTCCAATTGTGGGGAATTTAAGATTGTTGGGGATTTTTAAACTAAGCAAGGAAATCTAATTAATTATGGTCAATCGCAATAATTGAAACAACATTGAAATTCAAAAAAAATAGCCACAAATGCACAGAATTTTTTAAGTAATCTGTGAATCTGTGGCAAAAAATATTCGTCCAATTGTATGGGATTTAAGATTGTTAGGGATTTTTAAACTAAGCAAGGAAATCTAATTAATTATGGTCAATAGGAATAGCAAAAACAGCAGATAAATTCAAAAAAAAATAGCCACAGATGCACAGATTTTTTTTAACTAATCTGTGAATGTGTGGCAAAAAATATTCGTTCAATTGTGTGGAATTTAAGATTGTTGGGGATTTTTAAACTAAGCAAGGAAATCTAATTAATTATGGTCAATAGGAATAGCAAAAACAGCAGATAAATTCAAAAAAAAAACAGCCACATATGCACAGATTTTTTTAACTAATCTGTGAATCTGTGGCAAAAAATATTCGTCCAATTGCGTGGAATTTAAGATTGTTGGGGATTTTAAAACTAAGCAAGGAAATCTAATTAATTATGGTCAATAGGAATAGCAAAAACAGCAAAGAAATTCAAAAAAAAAATAATAGCCACAGATGCACAGATTTTTTTAACTGATTTGTGAATCTGTGGCAAAAAATATTCGTCCAATTGTATGGGATTTAAGATTGTTGGGGATTTTTAAACTAAGCAAGGAAATCTAATTAATTATGGTCAATAGGAATAGCAAAAACAGCAAAGAAATTCAAAAAAAAATAGCCACAGATGCACAGATTTTTTTAACTAATCTGTGCATCTGTGGCAAAAAATATTCGTCCACCATCCGTGGACTTAAATACTAATTGATTCTTATCCTAAAAATGGATATCTATAATCAACCGGTGGCACGAACGTTTCTTTAATTGTACGGGCAGAAACCCAACGCAACATGTTCATCGATGAACCAGCTTTGTCATTTGTTCCTGAACCTCTTGCTCCTCCAAATGGTTGCTGTCCTACAACTGCTCCAGTTGGTTTGTCATTGATGTAGAAATTTCCAGCGGCATTGCGTAACATTTTAGTAGCAACACTTATTGCATAACGGTCATTCGACATGATTGAACCTGTTAATGCATATTCAGAAGTTTCATCAAGCAATGTTAATGTTTCTTCAAATTTATTTTCATCGTAAACATAAACCGTCAATACAGGTCCGAAAATTTCTTCGCACATTGTTCTGAATTTTGGATTTGTGGTCACAACAGTTGTCGGTTCAATAAAATATCCTTTTGACTTATCGTAATTCCCACCAGTAATAATTTCTGCATCTGGTTGAGCTTTGCAATAATCAATGTATTCAGAAATTTTATCGAATGCTTTGCTATCAATAACGGCATTCACAAAATTGGATGGATCTTCCGGCGAACCTATTTTGAATGAATTTACTTGTTCAACAAAAATACGTTTTACTTCTGGCCATAGATTCGAAGGAATATAAGCTCTTGAAGCGGCAGAACATTTTTGACCTTGGAATTCAAATGCTCCGCGGGCCATAGAAGTTGCTACTTCAGCCGCATCAGCAGATTTATGAACCATGATAAAATCTTTTCCACCTGTTTCACCAACAATTCGTGGGTAGGAACGGTAGTTTTCTAAATTATCAGCAATATTTCTCCATAACTGACGGAAAACACCTGTTGACCCAGTGAAGTGGATACCAGCAAAATGTTTGTTTTTGAAAATCACTTCTCCAGCTGTTTGACCACTCACTGTAACCATATTGATAACACCGTCAGGAACTCCAGCAGCTTTGAATAAATCCATAATTACTTGCGCAGAATAGATTTGTGATTCAGCAGGTTTCCAGACAACAACATTACCCATCATCATTGGTGCAGCTGATAAATTGGCAGCTATTGATGTAAAGTTAAACGGAGACAATGCAAATACGAACCCTTCTAATGCACGATACTCTAATCTATTCCACATTCCAGGCAAAGATTCTGGTTGTTCTTTATAAATTTGCGTCATGTATTGAACGTTGAATCTAAAGAAATCAATCAATTCACATGCAGCATCTATTTCTGTTTGATAAACGTTTTTTGATTGTGCTAACATGGTAGCTGCATTCATTCTATCTCTAAAAGGTCCTGCTAAAAGATCCGCAGCCTTCAAAAATACTGCTGCGCGCTCTTCCCAAGGTAAATTTGCCCAAGCATCTTTTGCCGCTAAAGCAGCGTCAATAGCATCTTGCACATGTGTTGCATCACCCACATTGTAATGTCCTAAAACCTTTTGATGATCGTGCGGTGAAGTCATCGGTTTTTTGTTGGCAGTTCTAATTTCTTTTCCTCCGATATACATTGGGACATCAATTGCTGTCTGATTGTACATTTCTTGGTATTTATTCAATAAACTTTTGCGTTCAGCAGAACCCGGAGCATATCCTTTGATTGGTTCATTTACAGCAATTGGCACTCGGAAAATAGCGTTTGACATATAAATATTTTTTTGTAAAAGTAATGATAAGACAATTGTAAAACACTTGATTTATGGCAATTTCAATAAAATTACTTTCAATAACTTCGTTGTTCAAAAAAAATCATCTAGCTATCATCA
>JBIIWQ010000229.1:0-4101 GCA_044338805.1 Crocinitomicaceae bacterium | reverse complement strand
CTTGAAACGTCAAGACTTTCTTGTTTGAAACAGCAAGCAATTCAAAAATTGACATTAACCACTCTCCTTCACTTTTAAAAACAGCAACAAGAACAACTTCTTTTTTGGTATGAATTTTAACTTCCGCCATTTCAAATTCACGTCCTTTTTTCATCTTAGTAAAAAAACGAATTGTAGGAGAATTTCCAATCCAAACAATTTTAGCAGATGGTTTAATGAAAATGGCATCTTCCTCGTTTAAAGCTGTTTCAATGAAATTATGCGGGATTTTTGTTCTCGGTATTTTAAAATCAAACCATTCCTGCAACTGTAAATCAAACCCAATTCCGTGCATAAAATTGTACAATGATTTCTTTAACCCGTAACTGAACAAGTTGTGATCTATACCTGTTTTATCTTTGAATTGAATATCGTTATTCGCGAAAGTTCCAATTTCTTCTGTTTCTTTAAGAACACCATATTTCAATGGATCTAAACCAACTGGACTGTGCACTGTCAAAGCAAATTGATGCCAAAAACCTGATTGTAAAATTCCGATTTCAAATAATTGTCTAACCATTTCAAGAGAATCAACTGTTTCTTGAATCGTTTGGGTTGGATAACCATACATCAAATAGGCATGAACCATGATTCCTGCTTCTGTAAAATTCCTTGTCACTTGTGCAACCTGTGAAACGGAAACTCCTTTATCTATTAATTCCAACAAACGATCTGATGCAACTTCTAGCCCACCAGAAACGGCAATACAACCAGATGCTTTGAGCAATAAACACAAATCTTTGCTGAAACTTTTTTCAAAACGAATGTTTGTCCACCAAGTCACCGTCAGTTTTCTCCTCAAAATCTCTAAGGCCAGAGCACGCATTAACGCTGGTGGAGCCGCTTCATCAACAAAATGAAATCCATTTTGACCTGTTTGAGCAATCAACTCCTCTATCCTATCGCACAATAAACTTGCGGTGACAGGTTCATAAAGCTTGATGTAATCCAAAGAAATATCACAAAATGTACATTTCCCCCAATAACAACCGTGCGCCATTGTCAATTTATTCCAACGACCATCGCTCCACATACGGTGCATTGGATTCACAATTTCAATAACTGAAATGTAACTATCTAATTTCAAATCACTGTAATCAGGCGTTCCAACTTCCGCTTGCTTGTAATCCGGATCTTTAGAATTGTTGATATAAGCCACTTTTCCATCCAATAAAGTAAAAGTTCTTTTTAAATCAGTGATTGATCTTTTTCCCTCTAGATGTTGAATCAAATTTTCAATCGGCCGTTCACCGTCATCAAGCGTAATGAAATCAAAAAACTCAAATACACGAACATCACTTAATGACCTCAATTCAGTATTTGGAAATCCACCACCCATTGCAATTTTAACTGCTGGATAGTGTTTTTTAATAAACTGTGCCGCTCGAAATGAAGCATATAAATTACCAGGAAATGGGACAGAAAAAGCAACTATCTGAGGTTGAACGACCTCCATCCTATTTGCTAAAATTTCCAGAAATATTTTATCAATGTAAGTCAATTCCTTTTGGAGTGAGGCATAGATTTCATCAAAACTATTTGCCGACATTCCAAGTCGTTCTGCATAACGACTAAAGCCAAAATGTTCGTCAACACATTCAACAATAATATCAGAAATGTCCTCAATATAAAGAGTTGCTAAATGCTTTGCTTTATCTTGATTCCCCATGATTCCAAAAGCCCAATCCAATTCTTCTAGTTGGTCAAATCGTGCTGCTTCAGGTAAAAAACTTTCTAGGCAAATAAGGTGAGCTAACGTTGGATTTTTACCTTGTAAAAACAAAATTACAGCGTCAATCGTGGAAATATATTCTTCTTTTAAAGCAAATATCCGTTCAGCATTTTCTGAAAGTTCTTCGGTATTTTTACTTATCTCTGAAAACAATTTTGTTAATCCTTGTTTTGAAAACACTTCCAAAATAACTTCAATTCCTAAATCTGCTTGAACAGATTGTATGTTTTTGGTATTCAAAAGCCCTTTCAAATAAGCGGTTGCAGGGTAAGGCGTGTTCAGTTGTGTGAACGGAGGAGTTATTAATAAAAGTTGATTTTTCAAATTATTCATTGTTTCAAAAAGTGTTACAAAATTATCTTTTGCCACATACAAATATAGTTTATACCCTTTGAATTTCCCTTCTCTTAATTCTCCTAAGGAAGAAAAGTTTAATTAAATATGGCTATTTTTATAATATGCCCCGTCGGGGCAAACTGATTTTAGAAAATAAAATAACAACATTAAAAGCTCCGTAGGAGCGACCTGAAAAATAAGATGCCAAATACCTATACACAAATTTATATTCAAATAGTATTTGCTGTAAAAGGCAGACAAAATCTAATTGCGAAAGAAAACAGAGAAGAATTACATAAATACATTACAGGAATTGTACAAAATAGAGATCAAAAAATGCTTTCCATTTTTGCTATGCTCGACCATATTCATTTGTTGGTTGGCATAAAACCTTCCATTGCAATTTCAGATTTAGTGCGAGATATAAAAGCAGGTTCTTCCAAATTTATAAATGACAGCAATTGGTTAAACGAAAAATTTAATTGGCAAGAAGGCTTTGGTGCGTTTTCCTATTCAAAAAGCCAAATAGACAATGTTATCAAATACATCTTAAACCAAGAAGAACATCATAAAAAACAATCATTTAAGGAAGAATACATTGAATTTTTACAAAAATTTGACATTGAATATGATGAAAAATATTTATTTGAATGGATAGATTGAACAGATCGCTCCTATGGAGCTTAAACAATTTGCACCTATGGTGCTACAAACAGTTTACTCCTAACGGAGCAACGGTATTCTCTATTACAGCAATAGTATTTGTTCAACGAACAACGGTTTGATAATATAATTCTATATTGAGTTTTACGTAGTATTTTTGAATACATAAATTAACATATTGGTATTACATTAATTTCAAGCACACAAGTTCAGAGAATTGCTTAAATTTGAACTTCCGATAATATCAGATGGGATTTATGAACAGTATTATTAAAAAGTTAAAGAATTTTCGCAAACAAAGCTATTTGAATTTGAAGTATCAAGGCAAATATGCATTTGTTGGTATTGGAAATCACAGCATTAATAACTTATATCCTGTTTTAAATCACTTAAGAGTTCCTTTGAAATACATCGTTGTGAGCAGTTCAAAAAATGCATCATTGATTGATAGTAATTTCCCTGGAGTTATTGGAACGACAGATTATCAAAGTGTGTTAAATGATCCTGAAATAAAAGGAATTCTTATTTGCGCTGATCCTAAAAGCCATTTTGATTTGGTTCTAAAAGCATTGAAGCACAACAAAAATGTGTTCATCGAAAAACCACCTTGTTCAACTTCTGCTGAACTTAATGAACTAATTGAAGCTGAACAAAAAAGCACTGGTATCTGTTTAGTAGGAATGCAAAAAAGGTATGCGCCCATTGTGAAAGAATTGAAAAAGAATGCTGGTAATTCCATCCTTTCTTATTCTTATCGCTATGTGACAGGTCCATATCCAGAAGGAGATAAAGTATTGGATTTATTCATTCACCCACTGGATTTGATTGGGCATCTTTTTGGAGAATATAAAATTGCTTCTCTTCAAAAGTCGAATGATGACACTTACTTTCTGCATTTGGAACACACTGGTTTTGTTGGAAGTATTGAATTATCGACGCATTATAATTGGAGAAATGCAGAAGAAAATCTGTCATTAAATACCTCATCAGGTGTTTACAAAATGACAAATATGGATTTACTCACATTTGAGAAAAAATCAAAAACACTGTTTTCTATTCCGATTGAAAAAATTAAGAAAACCACTGAAACGATTGAAATTTTATACAATAGAAACAGTTTTAATCCAGTAATGGAAAGCAACCAATTGGTGTCTTCTGGGTATTACGATGAAATTAAAACATTTATACAACTGTGTGAAACAGGAAAAGGGAACAACATTACACCATTATCTGCTATGCAATTGACTTACAAACTAATTGAAAATTTAAAAAAATAAACGATGTACGGAAAATTAGATTATTTAAGAAGAGGTCTTCGTTACGTGAATAAC
>JBIIWQ010000228.1:0-4109 GCA_044338805.1 Crocinitomicaceae bacterium | reverse complement strand
TACACCTTCGGGGTTCTATGTTTTTAGTGCTGAATGTTATCCAGCGTAAAAACATCAAATAAATTACTTTTTGGCATGTGTCCGTCAGCTGGCAGATCATGACAAAAAGATTTTGTGGTAACAATCTGAATATTTAAAATCTCTAAATTCGATTGTCAGTAGATCAGTAATTAATTGCCCTAAAATTGAAGTTTAATTGCTAAATTTGCATATAGAATAAGCACAGTTTAACGCATTTATAATGGCACAAAAGTATACAACAAGAGAAGAGGATTATTCCAAATGGTACAATGAATTAGTCTACAGAGCAGATTTAGCCGAACATTCAGATGTTAGAGGATGTATGGTTATCAAGCCTTATGGCTATGCAATTTGGGAGATGATGAAAGAAGTATTGGATAAAAAATTCAAAGAAACAGGTCATTCAAATGCTTATTTCCCTTTGTTGATTCCAAAGTCATACTTAAGTAAAGAAGCGAGTCATATTGAAGGATTCGCAAAGGAATGTGCTGTTGTAACACATTATCGTTTAAAAAATGCTGAAGACGGAAGCGGAATAATTGTTGATCCAACGGCTAAATTGGAGGAGGAATTAATTATTCGTCCAACTTCAGAAACAATCATTTGGAATTCATACAGAAATTGGATTCAATCATACCGTGATTTACCAATTCTTATCAATCAATGGGCAAATGTTGTGCGTTGGGAAATGAGAACACGATTATTTCTAAGAACAACTGAATTTTTATGGCAAGAAGGCCATACTGCGCATGCAACGAAACAAGAAGCAATAAGTGAAGCTGAATTGATGTTGGATGTTTACGCAGAATTTGCTGAGAATTATATGGCAATGCCTGTAATTAAAGGACGAAAATCTGCCAGTGAACGTTTTGCTGGAGCTGAAGATACCTTGTGTATTGAATCAATGATGCAAGATGGAAAAGCACTTCAAGCTGGAACATCCCATTTTTTAGGTCAAAATTTTGCTAAAGCATTCGATGTGAAATTTGCAGACAAAGATGGGAAAGTAGAACATGTTTGGGCAACTTCTTGGGGTGTTTCTACTCGATTAATGGGTGCTCTAATTATGACGCATTCAGATGATGAAGGACTTGTGTTACCGCCAGCTTTGGCTCCAATTCAAGTGGTTGCAGTTCCAATTCATAAAACGGATGAAGAATTAGAAGCAATTAATAAAAAAATGGCTGAATTAGGTCAAAAGTTAAAAGCGAAAGGAATTTCTTTCAAATATGATAACGATGAAAATCGTCGTCCAGGATGGAAATTCGCTGAATACGAGGCAAAAGGTGTTCCAATTAGAATTGCAATGGGACCAAGAGACTTAGAAAGCGGAAATGTTGAAGTAGCTCGAAGAGATACGAAGACAAAAGAAGTAGTTGAATTTGCAACGATAGAAGTTTACATTGAAAAGTTGCTAGCTGAAATTCAAACGAATTTATTAAAAAGAGCGATAGCATTTAGAAAGGATAACATGAGGAATATTGATTCATATGATGAATTTAAAGCTCAAATAGATAAAGGTGGTTTCTTCTTAGCACATTGGGATGGAACGGCTGAAACAGAAGCAAAAATCAAAGAGGAAACTCAAGCAACCATCCGCTGCATTGCACTTGATCAACCGGAAGAAGCAGGATTTTGTATGGTAACAGGAAAACCATCCACTAAAAGAGTAGTTTTGGCTAAAGCTTATTAAGTATGAAAATAGAACAAAATAGAAAAGTTATTTTAGACCTTCTTAAAAATAAAGCAACATTAAAGCAAAATATTGCTGCAGATGCAACAGTTATTTTTAAGCTTTTCAATGAGGCTATCGATAAAGAGCTAGAACAACTTCAATCGCAAATAAAAGATCCACGAATTCGCTTGTTCACAAAGGAAAAGGGTCAATTTGAAAAACATGTGTATATTGGAAGTGATGTACTTGTTTTTCATGAACATAATAATGTTTTTAGATTGCCTGATGACAACCCGTTGTGGGGAACGCATTATTTTAAGGAAGATGATGACCGCGGATTTTTTGGTATTATCTATATCTATAATTTTCTTGCTCAATCATTTTTGCAAAATAGACCGCATGATCAAGGTTATTTGATCGGTAGAATAATGTTCAACAAGGATCGTCACTTTATGATTGAAGGGAAAGGACAGTTGGGAATGTTGTTCAGAGACGTTCAGCACATGGAACTGAATGAGGAGTCTATTAAGTTAGTGGTTCAAATGGCAATGGTTTTTGCAATAGAATTTGATATGTTGATTCCGCCTTTTGATTTTGTTTCTGAAATGACGGTTGAGGAGGCTCAAATGATCAGTAATAATTCACAAATTCAAACAGGTAAACGTCTAGGTTTCAAAATGAAATCGGATGATAAAGAAATAATTTAAAAAAAAACCGCTTGACGTTTGCTATTAAAGAATTTCAGGCTATATTTGCACTCCCAAATTAACGGGAGAATTTAAAATAGGGCCCATTCGTCTAGTGGTTAGGACGCCAGGTTTTCATCCTGGTAACAGGAGTTCGATTCTCCTATGGGCTACCAAATTTAACCAATTTGGCCCATTCGTCTAGTGGTTAGGACGCCAGGTTTTCATCCTGGTAACAGGAGTTCGATTCTCCTATGGGCTACTAGAGATTTAAAAACTTTAAAAATAAAAACAAAATGGCAAATCATAAGTCAGCAAAAAAGAGAATTAGAACGAACGAAGGAAGAAGACTTCGTAACAAGTATCAACATAAAACGACTCGTAACGCTATTCGTAAGTTTCGTTTATTGACTGACAAGAAAGAAGCAGAAGGTTTATTTTCTAGCCTTGTTGCAATGTTGGATAAATTAGCAAAAAGAAATGTTATACATGCTAACAAAGCAGCTAACTTGAAGTCTGGTTTACAAATTGGTATGAATAATTTGTAATAGATTCGTTCTCGAATAATTTTAGGGGCTTTTGCCCCTTTTTTTATACCTTTAACTTTTTACAATTCTCGAATGCGTTTTTGGTTGCTGTGTGTTTCTTTTTATTGCTGTGTTTATGTTAACGCACAAACTTTCCATTCTTTTTTTCGAGTTGATTCAATCAGAATGGATGATAGAATAGGAGGAAAGCTTGATTCTATCGATTTCATAGCAGAATCTTCTTCAACTTTTCCAGGTGGGCAATTTATACTTCCAACAACTGATCTACTTTACAATTCATCAGGCGGCCAGCAATTTTATTCTTTTAAAGATTGGAAAACCATGCGTTTTTCAGGTTTGCCTCACATAGGATTTGCATATTCTTTTGGTAATCAAGGAAGTCAATTTGTTCAAACAGAATACCAACAAGTATTTAGTAAGTCAACCTTATTGAATATTGATTATATCAAACGCGTTTCAACTGGTTTTTTAAGAAACAGTGATTTTAATCATAATGACCTGCAAGCTCAATTGCAAAGAATAGGGAAAGTTTTCTCTTTTGAATTAAAAGGATCCTATGAATCGTCAAGAATTGCTCAAAATGGTGGGTTAACAGCAGATACACTTGCAAATGATTATCCTTTAATCTTTTTACCGGTTAACAAAGAAGATGCAGAAACAAACACCAAGCGAATTCGAGTATTTGAAAGTAATTATATTGATTTCAACAAAGATTCAACGCGGGCATTTGGTTTGTTTACACAGCATGAATTAAAAATCAAGAAATTTGTTTATCAAGAAAATGATACAATTTATGGTTTATATAATTCAATAAATTTTGATAGCTTACATACGTATGATCAACATCAATGGTCACAAATTTCAAATGGAGCAGGGGTTTTTCTGAAAAATAAAACGAATTTTCTAAAAATTGGTGCTCAGGCTAAATTTTGGAATTTCCAAAATTTAGGACATTACAACGATACAACCGAAGTTGCTATTTTTGCAGATTACAATTATTCTAAAAGTAGAATTGCCCTTACGAATCAATTTGAATTTAATTTAATAGGTGCCCAAAATGAATATTCTGACAATTTTAGACTTTCCTATAAATTGAATAGAATTGAAATTAAAGCTGTTGTGAAACATGAAAATAAACTCCCTGATTATTATCAGCGTTATGCGATAGGAAATAATTAT
>JBIIWQ010000227.1:0-4116 GCA_044338805.1 Crocinitomicaceae bacterium | reverse complement strand
CTCCAGCCATTCCATTTCCACAATCTAATTGAGGAGGCGAGCCAGGAACAGGATTACACGTTGGTGAAATATCTATTCGAGTAACAAAAGGTAAAGTTATACTTGTTAAGGTTGGATGATTCCATACCTTGATGTTTTCCGAGATTGTATTTACTTCAGCGCCGCCACAATCACGGTAAAATGTAAGAGTGAAGACATAATTTCCACCTTGACATTCCCAGGTTATTTCTCCGCCCATGACATGGGAAGCTTTGGAATGAAAACACATTCCAATGATGAAGGAAAAAATGAGGGTAAACTTTAACATATTTTCAATAACGAACGTTCTTTTTCATTAGTATAAAGACGGTAATATCTTTTCAAAGTTGCTATCCAGCAGATACAACTGTCATGTCGTTCCAATTTAAGTATTTAACTGCTAATTCTTGGATACGTTCTGGCGTGATGTTATTCAATGAATCAATGGATGTATTATAGAAATCCAAATCCAAACCATACGGCTCAACACTCATGTACAAATCGGTCATAGAGTAGGGACCATCTGCACTTTTTAGTAATTGCCCCATCAAATAATTCTTGACTAAATTCAATTCATCATCACCAACAAGTTCGGTCTGTAAACGTGTTATTTCATTTTGAATTTCTGTCAACGTTGCGTCTTTTACATCTTTACCAACCTCTGTTGCAATGATAAAATAACCAACATTGTGAAGCTCTGCTACCATCGTTCCAATTCCGTATGTATAACCTTTGTCTTCTCGAATATTAGACATCAATCTACTACCAAAATAATCTCCAAAAATGGTATTCAAAATCAAGAAATCATTGTAATCTTCATGCGTTTTATTGAACAACATTCGACCAACTCTAATAGCGGTTTGAACAGCTCCGTCCTTAACAAGATGAGAATAGCCTTTCAGATTTTTTATATTTTTCTCAAATTCAGTTGTAGTATTACTCGCCCAAGAACCAATTAAATCAATGATTTCATCAATTTCATCTTGTGTTAAATCACCAACAACAACAACTTTGGTTAAACCATTTAAATAATTTTTCTTGAAAAAACTCTTCAAAGAATCTGTTGAAATTGAATCGAAATCACTTTCATTGGTTACTCTTCCATAAATAGATTCTGAAAATAAGCGTTGTTGAAAAGCTCGTTGAGCTAGAAAACTTACTTTTTCCATGCTCGTTTTGAATTTCTGACGACGGTCATTGACTAATTCTTCTACTTCATGTTGATGAAAAACGAGATTTTGAATAGCATTTGTCATCACTTTAAGAATCGGCAAAACATTTTCTCTGAGCGAATACATTGTAATTACCGCATTTTCATTTGAAACACCAGATTCGAAAAAACCGCCTAATTCATCAATCTCATTATTGATTTGCGTAGATGTTTTTTCATCCGTACCCGAAAGTAACATACCATTTACAAAAGATGCAATTCCAGTATCACCATTGACTGTTCCCGCATCAAAATACAAGTCCAAACGAGCTGTTTCATTGGGAACTTCTTTCATAAAAAACAATTTCACGTCTTTTGAAATATCAAAAATCTGTGGTTTGACAAAATCAATCTTATCAATTTCCTTTAATTCAGGATTTATGGTTCTATTCAGCATTTTGTGTCGCTTTTACTTTCAATATGGAACAATTCGTTGGTTTTAAAATGTGAATTGCAGTTTCTTGCAGATGACTTGGTTTGATCGCTTTATATATTTCATGCTCTTCATTGATCCCATTTGCATCACCTAATAATTCAAACAGGCATAAGTTCATTGCTCGGTTCAATAATCCTTGATCCTGAAATTCTTTTGATGTATGCATTTTAATCATCAAGCGCGCTAATTCTTTATCAGAAATTGGATGCTCTTCTAATTTCTGTAATTCTTTCCAAAGCGCTTTGTCAAATGTCTCAAAGGAAACACCATCGTTCAATTTCCCTGAGATCACTAGCAAGCCGTTATCCAAAGAACCTGTAATATATGCTCCGATTTCAGAAGCTAGTTTCTGTTCTTTCTTAAGAGAAATATACAAACGAGATGATTTATCTCGACCTAAAGCATCAGATAAAACATCAGCCATGTAGTACATTTCATTTCTGCGTTCCGACATTTTGAACGCATAGTAAAACGCATCCGTAGGAACATTTCGTTCAATTATTTCTTCACGAAGCTCTTCTTGATCTGGCTCAACAGGAAGAATACGAGCAGGTTTAATTCCACCAGGAATATCACCATACCATTTAGTCACAATTGTTTTAATATGCTCGAATTCAAAATTACCTGCAATGCATAAAATGGCATTTGCTGGGTTGTAATGTTTGTGAAAAAATGCTTTCACATCTTCCATTTCGGCATCTTCAATATGCTTGATTACCTTTCCGATTGTAGCCCATTTATAAGGGTGGACGTGGTAAGCAAGTGGACGAAGTTTCAACCAAACATCGCCATAAGGTTGGTTTAAGTAACGTTGTTTGAATTCCTCAATAACCACATTTCTTTGAACTTCCAAACTTTTTGGAGTGAATCCTAGAGACAACATTCTATCACTTTCGAGCCATAAAGCAGTTTCTAAATTTTTCGCAGGAAGAACATTGTAGTAGTTGGTAATATCGTTTGACGTAAAAGCATTGCTTTCGCCTCCTGCCATTTGAAGAGGAGCATCAAAATCAGGGATATTGACAGAACCTCCGAACATTAAATGCTCAAAAAGGTGTGCGAATCCAGTTTTTTCTTCAGATTCATCGCGCGCTCCAACGTCATATAAAGTATTTACAACAGCGAGTGGAGTAGTTACATCCTTGTGAAAAAGGACGGTCAAGCCATTGTCTAGTTTGAATCGTTCAAAGTGAATCATTAGAAAGTATATTTTTCAGTTTTTTGTTCATTTAATGCTTTTCTGTAGGAATTGATAATTTCAGCAACAATTGCTTTTGCAGGAATTATTTCATCAATCAAACCTGCAATTTGACCAATTTCTAATTCTCCTTCAACAATGTCTCCTTCAAACATTCCTTTTTTTGCTCGACCTCGACCGAGTAATATTTTTAATTCTTCAGCATTTGCACCTTCAGCATAGGCTTTTTCAACTTGGGAATAAAAGTGATTTTTCATCAAACGAACAGGTGTAAGTTCTTTGAATGTTAAGTGTGTATCACCTTCTTTTGAGTTGATGACTTCTTTTTTAAAATTTTCATGTGCACTTGATTCGGTTGCAGTTACAAACCGACTACCAATTTGAACTCCATCTGCTCCAAGAATCATTGCAGCGAGCATTCCTTCACCAGTTCCAATTCCACCAGCTGCAATTAATGGAATGGTAATTTCTTTTGCAACCATTGGTATCAAACACATCGTTGTCGTTTCATCTCTACCATTGTGTCCTCCAGCTTCAAATCCTTCTGCAACAACCGCATCAACGCCAGCTTCTTGTGCTTTAAGAGCAAATTTTACGCTAGAAACGACATGAACGACAATTATTCCATGTGATTTTAATAAGGCTGTCCATGTTTTTGGATTTCCAGCGGAAGTAAAAACAATAGGAACTTTGTGCTTGATAATTGTTTCAATATGCTTTTCAATATCAGGATAAAGCATTGGTAAGTTGACACCAAAAGGGTTATTTGTCGCAGCTTTACATTTTAAAATATGCTCTTCTAAAACAACCGGATACATGGATCCAGAACCAATAATTCCAAGACCACCGGCGTTTGAAACAGCAGATGCTAATTCCCAACCAGAACACCAAATCATTCCTGCTTGAATGAGTGGATATTCAATATTAAAAAGTGTTGTAATACGATTTTTCATGCACTTAGTTCATTTTGATTAGTGAGAATAACAAAGAAATATAAGCTAATTCTCACCGTTACGAAATTAAGATTTTAGATGGACTATCCTTGTTTAAAAACGTTTATTTTTTCTTGCTTTATTGTATAAAAAGAAACCATTTTAAGTTTTTTACCGTCTTTGATTTAAATTTCACTAATTTAGTTCATAAACTCTATAATTGAATGTCTTTTAGAATTGTCATATTTTTACTGCTACTTATTGCAACTAATTCGATAAAGGCTCAAGAAATTGAACACGAACATTCAATTCTGCATTCATT
>JBIIWQ010000021.1:0-13847 GCA_044338805.1 Crocinitomicaceae bacterium | reverse complement strand
TTTTCAGGTAAATTTTCACAGAAAACCAAATCTGGTCCTGCATCAATCACTGTATTATCATAACTAACAACAATCGTATCAGTAATTAAACAAACTGGAGCGAAAAAAATATCGTCAAGTGCAAAATCATTTCCGCCTCCCGATATATTTTGGTTTACAATACATAATTGTGCAGTTGTGTTCGCTCCTGAATTCCATACATCATTAAATTCCAGCCATTCACACCCAATTGGAGTAGTTGAAAAAATACCCCCAATTTGTACACCATTAACAAAAAATTGCAAATTTGAAATATTAGGATCAGAAATGACATTCATAGCCCAACAGGAAAAAATATAATCAATATTTGGATAAACAGTAACTGTTTGGCACCAAACGCTTGTTCCAGCGGTACTTGAACCATTTGCAATTAACATGTTACCACTGCCAGTTGTATGATCTGGACAATTACTAAAATTAGAGTGAACATTATTTGGAGAAGTAGAAATTGCATAAGTTCCTGGATCTGATAATATTCCCCATGAACCTCCAATCCCAGGAAGATAAGCTGTTGAGAAATTATTTAAAGCCGCAGTATTACCACCTTCAAAATCACCATTTAAAATAACATTTGCACCAATAATTGAAGCATTCACAGAATAAACACCTGAAGAATTGACGGTAATACTATTATTAGATGAACCTGTTGACCATGAATAAAAATCATAAATCGGTTGAACAAATAGATCCAAAGTTTCTCCATTGCAGAGAACAGTATCATTTCCAAGATTTATTTGAGGTTCAGAACCATTGCATTGAGCAAAAATTTGATTTCCAGTGATTAAAACTGTCAGAATTAAAATAAATTTCATTTTATAATGTTGGTTTTCCAAAGTAAGACAATTAAACAGAACAAAAGGTTGCAAATAATTATAATCTAGTAGCAAGAATTTATTCTTTTATTCCAAATCAAACAAACTCTTCACTCCTATTCTTCTTTCAACCGTAAAACCTTCTGCATACTTCGCCCCCATCGGTCTGCCCATTTCCAACATTCTACCTTTTATAAAATCAAAAAACTCTTCACCTGATATTGGTGTTTGAGGCTCTTTTGAATTTGGATCATAAAATTGTGTTTTGAAGACTTTAATGCAAGCTATTTTTCGGTCAAGGAATTCAGTAACGTCAATTGCGAAATCGGGTTTAATATAATGATCTTGAATGTAATGATAAACAGCTTTTGGACGAAATGCAACTTGAATTTCGTTTTCCCAAGTTGTTTCAAAATTTCTCAATCCGGAAAGAAAGCAAGCTTCAGAAATTAATTGTGAAGCCCGTCCATGATCAGGATGGCGATCTTCAATGGCATTAGCTAAAATAATAGTTGGTTGAAATCTTCTAATCTGTTCAATAATTAATCGTTTATTCGCTTCATTAATTTCAAAAAAACCATCAGCCATTTTTAAATTCACACGCACTTCAATCCCCATAATTTTAGTTGCTGCAGCCGCTTCGTTATAGCGCGTATCAATTGTTCCTCTCGAACCAAGTTCCCCTTGCGTCAAATCAACAATTCCAACTTTCTTGCCTTCAGCAATGTGTTTCATGATTGTTCCTGAACAAGATAATTCAATATCGTCGGGATGTGCTGCAAAAGCGAGGATGTCTAATTTCATACTGAAATAATTATGAATGATGAGTTAAGAATTATGAATTGGCAGTATTCATATTTTGTTTTGTTGTTAAAATAATGCTTCTAATGATTTTTAATAATTCTTTAGCTGGTTCTTGTAAATTAGAATATTCTTCCAAAGTTATATATTCTGTTTCTTTTAATAGGTCAAGCCAATAAATAGATTCTGCACATTCCTTTTGAGATATGTGTAATTTATGAACAAAGTCAGCTTTTGATTGAGCATTTGCTGATTCTCTAATATTTGCGCCTACTGAAGTACCTGATCTCAAAAGTTGTTTACTCAAAACAAATTCTCTTCTCGATTGAAGTGTTTTATAAATGTTAATGGATTTTACTGCAAATTGGAAACTCTTGTCTTGAATTATATTCTCTCTCATGAATTATTTTGTAATGTAATTGAATTTAAGAATAATAATTCATAATTCATAATTCATAATTCATAATTCATAATTCATAATTCATAATTCATAATTCATAATTCATAATTCATTTAAGATATCAGGACTATTAGGTTCAACAGAATGAGCAAAATCCTTGATCACATTTCCCTCTTCGTCAATTAAAAACTTGTGAAAATTCCACTTTACCTCTGATTTCGATTGTTCTTTCAACCATTTGTATAAAGGATGTGTGTTTTCACCAATAACGTTGATTTTCTCCATCATAGGAAAAGTCACACCATAATTCATTTGACAAAAAGCAGCAATTTCATCATTTGTTCCTGGATCTTGTGCTCCAAAATCATTGGAAGGAAAACCAATTATCACTAACCCATCATCACCAAACTCTTCATATAACTCTTCCAGCAATCCAAATTGAGGCGTATAACCACAAGCGGAAGCTGTATTGACAACTAATACTTTTTTTCCTTTTAATAAAGCGAAATCAAATGCATGACCTGCGATATCGTTTACTGTAAAATTATGAAAGTTCATCATCATTAGATTTAGGATTTGTAATTCGGGATTTGTAATTTGTGTAAAACATTTGTGAAACATTTACTAGCAATACAAACACACCAAAAACTAGAAGTTTAGACATTAGTACTTCCCATTTTATCAAATTAAAAAAGATATAAGATAGAACCAATAAAAATGGTATTCCAAAAGTTAAAAGTGCTTTTAGTGCATAATACTTAATAGACAAATTTAATTCTAGGCTATAAACTTTACTTCTTACCCATGCAAGTTCAGTAAAAATATAGAATAACAATATAGTTCCTAATAACCAAACTGGCAATGTACCCAAACCTTCACCTTGTGCATATGAATGTAATCCTACCAAATAGAAGTTCACTCCGAAGAAGGTAAATAAAATGGCAGAATAACCCCAAAGACTTACAACATTGAAAACAAATTTACTTCTCAAAGCTGGAATGTAACGTAAGTGCAAAATCACCGCATAAACCAAAACAGAAACCAATGCCCATGTTTCTTTTGGATCCCAGCCCCAATATCTACCCCATGATTCATTCGCCCAAATTCCACCTAAGAATGTTCCGATTGTCAACATGAACAAACCAATTGTAATGGTCATTTCCGAAACATAAGTCAATTCGTTGATGTTCAGAGTAACAATTTTACCGTTTTTCTGCGTTCTGAAAATGTATAATTTCAAATTCACTAATCCTAAGATTGCACCCAAACCTAAGAAACCATAACTACCTGTAATAATAGCAACGTGAATCATTAACCAATAAGACTTTAAAACAGGTTGTAAAGGCGTGATTTCTGGATCCAACAAATTCATTTCTGTAACGAAAATCATCATGGCTGCTAGAATTGCTGTTCCAGCGATTATAACTGGATTTTTTCGTGAGAAAGCAAAACCTGCAATCATCGTTACCCATGCAATAAAAATTACAGCTTCATACCCATTACTCCATGGAGCGTGACCAGAAATATACCATCTGAATCCTAAACCAACGCCATGATAAACAAATACAACAATCATTAAACCTGTTATAATTTGTCCGATTCTCTTGAAAATTTTGGATGCTGTTGGTGAAGGTTTGATGAAGATTCGAATAAAAAAGATAATCAACAAAATGAATCCGAAAGACAAATACATCATACTTGAATTTTTGAAAATACTCATCTTATTATAGCTAATCTCCATATTCACTTTGGTTTCGGAAGGCACCACTTTGACTCCTTCTTCCCGTTGGAATTTCTTTAAATCAACAAGTAAATTTTCTACCTCATCGTATTTGTTAAATTCTGCTGCACGATCCAATTTCGAAATGTAACGCAATGCCAATCCAGAAGAAATAGAATCAATTTGCATCAATTCCATGCTCAATGGAACAAACCACGTATTGTTTTTGTCTTCGGCTACAGGCATCAATTTCATATACTGCCAGCTAAAGATTGATTGAACAACTTGGAATTTCTCCACCAATTTGATCAATTTCTTATCGTATTCATTGCGTTTAGATTCTAATTTCTGATGCGCCAAATCATAATCAGCCATCAATTTGAATTGACCAGTATTATCAGCTAATTGCTTGAATGAAGCAAATTCATCCGTTACTTTTAATTTTTCCTTAAGATTGCTTGAAACTTGAATAATTTTCACATCCATCCAATGATCTGGATACATGTGCATACTCATGATTGTTTGCACAGCATTGTAATCTTCAAACTTATTTCCACGGTGAACTTTGCGCAATAATTGATCACACATCGTGTGCATTGGAATAATACGCCCTTGAAAATCTTGCACTAACAAGGAAGCCAATTGATCTGAATGTTCTTCTGAAATAACTCTGAACACTGCTTTTCTTGGTGCTTGATTTGCTGTATGATTGTGTCCATCACCAGCTGAATGTTGTTCTTGTGCATTAACGACTCCAAATACACTAAATCCTAAAACAACTAAAATTGATTTCATCAACAACTCTCTTTTTTCTCTTGATTTTCTTAATTTTTCATTCAATTCTCTGAATCGTCCAATTGGCGCAAATAAGGACAAAATCATCCCCATTGCCATTAATAAATATCCCAGGTATGTGATATTTGTTCCCCACCAATCGTGATTTACACTCAATCGTGTTCCTTTTTCATCGGGATCATAACTTGATTGAAAGAAACGATAACCATTATAATCCATAACGTTATTCATGAAGATTTTTTGATTTCTTGTGTAATTATTTTTCTCATCTAATATGGATACTTGACTTTCAAACGATGATGCCGCCTGTGAGCCAGGATAACGGTCCAATTTAAAATCGCGACAAGCAATGTAAAATGGAATTTCAATTTTGGATGAACCATATTCCATCTCATAAACTAGTCCGTTCAAGGTAAATACTGCATGTTCAGGAATAGCTCCAATCCCTCCTTCTAGTTGAACAATTTTTGATTGTTTCCCATCAGTAACTTTAATGGTCAAATAATCAGAACCAACATTTCTTTTTCCAGACGACATCAGCATTTTTCGTGCATGATTTATTACTTTCTTGAAAACAATTTGTTGTGCACCAACTTGATACAATGTTGTAGTTTGAAAAGGAACAAGTGTGTCGGCAGCAACTTGAACGAACAAAGAATCAGAAACTTCTTTACCCGATTGCCTCGCTTTTTGCATTTCAGCCATTGGTAAGTAACGGAATGGTTGCTTGGATTTAATCATGATTTTCGCTCCTTCCTGAAATAATTCTATTCCAGGCATCGCGTCACTTTTTTCAAAAGAAACAGCCTCTTCTCCGACCATTAAAAATCCGCCTTTTGTCAAATAATTGGATTTCATTCCGTCAGTTATAATTTCCAAAGCAACTCCTTTAATCGAATCATTGATAACAAGTGAATCAATCATTTTCTTTTGAAAATCGACGTATTCAATGGTAATTGGAGTTTTGTGATTTGGGAATTCAACATCAATGTCAAAATCATTATTTGTTTGCATTGACATAAAATGCTTTTCAGCATAGGTGTATTTTAACTTGCCATCATTAATTTGAAACCAAACATATGGATCAGAAGAATAAATAAAATTGGATTTTTCACCTTCTCTTACTAACATTAAACCTTCAAAACTGATATAGCGTGTTACACCAGCGCCTAGAAGTATTACAATAAATGATAGGTGAAAAGACAATTGTGCGATTTTTGCACGTTGAAACATGTTATACTTAAAAATATTGGCAATCAGATTTAAACCAAGATAAACCAATAAAATTTCAAACCATTTTGCATTGTAAACAATAATCTTTGCAGTTTGAATATCGTAAGCAGATTCTAAAAATGTTGCAGTTGCAATAGCTAAAAGGAAGACAATCATTCCCGTTGCCATCATGCGCATCGAAAAAAATGCTTTTGAAAATTTTTCCATTTGTTTTATTCTAAAATATCAGGTGCAAAAATACACATTGACACGGTGAAAAGTATGTAATTGTTGTTAAAAGAATAATGTATTTATTTCTTTAACAAAAATCTTTTTAAAGGTTGCAAGCCACAGATGCACAGATTTTATTTTTTACTGACAGAGAAAAAAATCCTCCATTATTCTCATTAATAATTATTCACGCAACTTATGACATAATTAATCACAAGTTACTTTTTCGCCATCTAATTCACTTTTTTTACCCAATTCCGAGATCAATTTTTCAGATCTGTGCATCTGTGGCATTAAAATATTAGCTTTTACATCGTTTTTAAAAAGGCCTCAACGTTCTGTTGAATTCTTTCTTCAATATTTGATGTATCAGCGCGTTGGAATTTTTTACCTGTAATTACTTCATACAATTCGATATATCGATCGGTAACTGTTTGAACAAATTCATCTGGCATTACCGGCATTGTCTGACCATCTAATCCTTGAAAATCATTTTCAATCAACCATTGACGCACAAATTCTTTCGATAATTGTTTTTGCGGTTCATTCTTGTCCTGACGTTCTTGATAACCATCCGCATAAAAGAAACGAGATGAATCTGGTGTGTGAATTTCATCAATAAGGATGACTTCACCATTTCTAATTCCAAATTCATATTTCGTATCAACCAAAATCAAACCGCGTTCAGCAGCTATTTCGGTTCCTCGCTGAAACAAAGCTCGGGTATATTTCTCCATCAATAAATAAATCGCTTCTGGAACAATGCCATTTGCCAATATATCTTCTCGAGAAATATCCTCATCGTGTCCTTCTTCAGCTTTACTTGCAGGTGTAATTATCGGCTCAGGAAATTTATCGTTTTCCTTCATTCCTTCGGGCAATTCAACACCACACAACATTCTTTTTCCTAATTTATATTCTCTTGCAGAATGTCCAGCTAAATAACCACGAATGACCATTTCTACTCGAACCGGTTCGCATGCATAACCAATAGCGACAGAAGGATCTGGTGTTCCAATCAACCAATTCGGAACAATGTCACGTGTTGCGTCTAAAAAAAGTGTAGCTACTTGATTCAAAACTTGCCCTTTATGTGGAATTCCTTTCGGTAAAATATGATCAAAAGCTGAAATTCGGTCAGAAGCTACCATGACTAAAATTCCGTTACCAAGTGTATAAACGTCTCTTACTTTTCCTTTATAAACATGTGTTTGTCCAGGGAATTCAAAATCAGTTTTTATTATTGCGTTGCTCATTTTTTTACTATTAAAATCTATTATTCTTTTGATTCTGCTTCATCAAAAGCAGCAATTATTTTCTTTACAAGGCTGTGACGAATCACATCATTTTGATCCAATCTCACAACACTAATTCCGTCAACATCTTTCAACACATCCAACACATAAGATAAACCTGACTTCTGACGGTTTGGCAAATCCACTTGTGACATATCTCCAGTGATGACAAATTTTGCAGTCATACCCATACGCGTCAAAAACATTTTCATTTGCATTGGCGTTGTATTCTGCGCTTCATCTAAAATCACAAATGCTTTGTCCAACGTTCTTCCACGCATAAATGCCAAAGGAGCAATCTCAATAATGCCAAATTCCAGCATATCAGCTAACTTTTCAGGGGGAATCATATCACGCAATGCATCGTATAAAGGCATCATGTAAGGATCTAACTTTTCTTTTAAATCGCCTGGTAAAAAACCTAGATTCTCTCCAGCTTCAACAGCAGGACGTGTTAAAACAATTCGTTTAATTTCCTTCGCTTTCAATGCCCGAACTGCCAATGCAACGGCTGTATAGGTTTTACCTGTTCCAGCTGGACCAACGGCAAAAACCATATCATTTTCATTAACTGCTTGTACTAATTTTATTTGGTTGACAGTTCTAGCTTTGATTTTATATCCGCCATTCCCATGGACTAAAGTATCTGAACCATTATCTTTTGAAAGCAATTTTGAACCACCTTCTAGCATTAAATTATCAATGTTGTTTATTGTCACTTCATTGAATTCATGAAAATGCTTCAGCAGCAATTCGAACTTTTCTTCAAATTCATCCATCAACCGTTCTTCACCTGTTACAGTTATTTCATTTCCGCGTGCGGTAATTTGTAATGTTGGGAAGAAACTTTTCAGGTGTTTCAGGTTAGAATTGTTTGCGCCAAACAGTTCTACAGGATTTATTCCACTTATTTCAATCTTTTTCTCTTGCAATCTGACTATTTTCTAGATGATTTGACAAAAATTACACCGATTAACCTTATTTTTGGTTCAAAATTAGAAAATTATTCGGCTCAACTAACCACCGAAAGAACAGATATGCAAATTATTACATTAACAACTGATATGGGAGTGCGTGATCATTACGTCGCAGCAATCAAAGGAGCCATTTTAAAAGGCTGCCCAACTTCCGTAATTGTTGATATTTCGCATACTGTAAAACCGTTCGATGTTGCCGAAGCAGCCTTTTATTTATCCTCATGCTATGATGAATTTCCTGCAGGAACAGTTCATGTTATAGGAGTTGATAGTG
This sequence comes from Crocinitomicaceae bacterium, assembly GCA_044338805.1. Lineage (GTDB taxonomy): Bacteria > Bacteroidota > Bacteroidia > Flavobacteriales_D > Crocinitomicaceae > M0103. The sequence goes on along the minus strand of JBIIWQ010000021.1, from coordinate 5,291 downwards.
AACCAATGGTAAACTTTAGTGGTTCTGAGGGTTCTTTTCCTTCTATTTTGGTTTTTAAAGGACATTATTTCATTTCAAATGACAATGGTTTTTTTGGTGCATTTTTAAAAGATGAACAACCAGATCAATTTTACAGATTAGACGATGTGCTTTCACGCATGGAATTATTCAAATTTCCAACAAAGAATATGTTGGTTCCAGCTGCGTGTAGAATTATGAATGGAGAGAAAATTGAAACCTTTGCTTCACCTTTTGCTTCGTACAAAAAAGCATTTGCTCAAACTGCTGTTATTGAAACCAATTTGATAAAAGGAAATGTCATCCATATAGATAATTATGGGAATTTAATTTCAAATGTTCACGAATCTTTGTTCGAGCGTTTTGGAAAAGATTCACCTTTTATTATTTATTATCGTAACAAAGATTACCATATTGATGTTATTTCTTCCACGTATAACTCTGTGCCGAATGGAGAACGCGTTGCAATTTTCAATAACAATGGTTTGTTAGAAATAGCAATTAATAGAGGAGCTAATTTAAGCAATGGCGGTGCTGAAAAATTATTTGGAATGAGGATAGGAGATGTAATTCGAATTGAATTTACGCCCCGAGGCTCACGAGAAACACTTGAATCTTTGTTCTAATGCTCATTCGAATTGTTCAACTGCACTTTCAAGAAGATAAAATAGACGAATTTCTAGCTTTTTTCGATACCGTTAAAGACAAAGTAAATAGCTTTCCAGGATGTTTAGGAATGAAATTATTAAGAGATCTTGATACGCCTACAATTGTAATGACTTATAGTCATTGGGAGAATGAAACAGCATTAGAAAACTACCGTACTTCTGAAACATTTGGTCAAATATGGCCAAAAATAAAGCCTTTGTTTGCTAAAAAACCACAAGCATGGAGTGTGACTGAACACTTTAATGGCTTTGAAATCAAGGGTTAAAAAATAAAAAATCTGCATTTTTTTTCTAAAATAATTTTGCCGTTTCAAATTAAAATATAACTTTACTTTAAAACTAACTAATTAAAGAGTAATGAGTAAAGGAGTTGTAAAGTTCTTTAATGACACCAAGGGATTTGGTTTTATTACAGATTCAGAATCAAACAAAGAGTATTTTGTGCATGTTTCAGGCTTAGTCGATAAGATAAAAGAAAATGACGAAGTAGAATTTGACCTTGAAGAAGGTAAAAAAGGATTGAATGCTATGAATGTGAAATTAGCTTAACTAATATATTTCATCAATTAATTCTTAAAAGTCTCGTTGAATATTCAACGAGACTTTTTTGTTGGGGAGTATGGGTGAATTGCAATTCGCGCAAACGCCCCAACAAAACCTTTTACTCAATAATACATCATCAGCACTAAATCCGTATTGGTGATTCAAAAGGAAATCTTAAATTTGACTCGTCAACAAACTATTTTTTAATGAGAGCACTTTATTTCAAAGAAATAAAAAGTTTCCTAGGTTCAATCATTGGGTATATTTTTATACTCATTTACTTGATTGCTTCGGGATTGTTTCACTGGGTTATATCCTACAACACAAACCTTTTAGAAGGAACGGAAGCAGATTTGATTCCTTTTTTCAACTTATCTCCAGTTATCTTTTTAATTCTAATTCCAGCAATCACGATGCGCTCAATCGCTGAAGAACGAAGAACTGGAACAATTGAATTATTGTTTACACGACCTATTTCAGATTTAAAAATTCTACTTGCTAAATATTTCGCTGGTGTTACGCTCTTAATTATAGCACTTATTCCAACACTAATCTATTATATTTCCATGTATTATCTTGGAAGTCCAGTTGGTGTAATTGACGGAGGTGCAACATTTACTTCCTATATTGGCTTGATTTTGCTTGGTTCTACTTTTGTTGCAATTGGAATTTTTGCTTCTTCCTTGACGAGTAGTCAAATCGTTGCGTTTATTCTTTCCATGTTTTTGTGCTGGATCTTTTTCGATGGATTCAAACTATTAGGCTCATTTAATTTAATGGGCAAATTCGATTATGTTATTCAATACACAAGTCTTTCTTTTCATTACGATGCCATTAAAAGAGGTGTCATTGATACAAGCGATTTAGTTTATTTCTTTTCAATCATCGGGTTATTCATTTTTGCTGCTTTAACAGTGATTAAAACATTAAAAAAATAAGTCATGGCAACAAAGAAAAAATTCACGAAAGGCATTTTTAATTGGTCCTTCCTTGCAATTGTTGCGGTTGGAATAATTTTAATTAACATCATCAGTTCGTTTTTGTATAAACGCGTCGACATGACTGAAGACAAACGGTTTTCACTTTCAGAAGGAACGATTGCATTTTTAGAAAACAAGGACAATTTCAAAAATCGTTTGAGTTTAAAGATTTATTTAGACGGTGTTTTACCTGCTGAATTAAAGCATTTTAAAAATGCTATTGAGGATAAACTAAAAGAATTCAAACAATATGCTAGAGATAGAATAGAATATACTTTTATCAATCCAAATGTCGGTTCAGAAGGAGATCAACAATTATTATTTGAATCAATTTATGGCAAAGGAAAAGGCATTATCCCAATGGATATTGTTTACATGAAAGATGGCTCTCAAAGTCAAATGTTAGTATGGCCTGGAGCAGTAATTGACTATGGCGGATCAACTGTTCAAACAATTCAATTTCTACCAGGCACGCCTCCAGGAAAACCATATAGTTTAGATGGTTTAACAGATATGATTCAAAACTCTATCAATAATTTAGAGTATATATTAATAAGTTCATTGCGTCGTGCAACGCAAGAAAACAAACCAAGAATTGGCTTTCTGCAAGGACATGGAGAATTAACTTTTGCACAAACTCAGCGAGCACGTTCATTAATCGCTCCTTATTTCGCCATTGCAGATGTATTAATAAATGATTCACTCGCTGCTTTAGACAATATTGATGGTTTAGTAATCGCACATCCAACTCAACAATTCAACGATAAAGAATTATACATTATAGATCAGTATGTTATGCGGGGAGGAAGGTTAATGTGTTTTCTGGATGCATTAGCATTGAACGAAGATACATTGAATGCAACTGGTTCAACCCATACTACTCGCAATGAAACTGGGTTGGAAGGCATGTTGTTCGATTATGGTTTGAGTTTAACAGCGAACTATGTTGTGGATGCCCGCTGTGCGCCGAAAGCTGTCCCGTTCGCAAAACAATCTTTGATTCCTTGGTTCTTCCATGTATTAGCAACACCAACAAAACATCCTATTTCAAGAAATTTAGAACCTGTTTCGCTGAAATATGCAAATGAAATTCAATTTGTTGGCAACAGTAAAAATAAATTAACACCAATATTAACGTCTTCTACTAATTCAAATGTTACTGGATTAGCACCACTTGTGAGTTTAGCAATGCCTTTGAATTATGGAAAAAATCCTGAGTTAATTGCAAATCCATCATCAGATTTAAACAAGCGTTGTTTAGCGGGATTAACAGAAGGAAGATTTGAATCGCATTATAAGAACAGAATAGTTGAAGAGTTCATTAACAATCCTTCAATTAATTACTTGGAAAAAAGTAGTAAAGAAGGAAAAGTATTATTGATTGGAAATGGCCGTTTTATTGCGAATTCATACGATTCAATGCCTTCCAAAGACGGTAAAGCTTATATGTATCGTCCGACCGAAGCGAATGATTTGCGCATGGATCCAGAATTAGCTCAAATTGGCGTTCCAATTTATTTCGGAAACCAAGAATTTTTTCAAAATACAGTTGATTACATGTTAGGCGATAATTCTGTTTTAGATATTCGAAGCCGACAAATTGACATTCATGCCATTGACAAAGAAAAAATTAAAGCTGATGCAGGATTCTACAAAATCATGAACCTTCTTTTACCTGTTGCAATTGTGTTATTATTTGCGCTAATCATGGGATATATTAGAAAACGTAAATACGCTAAAAGATAAAAAAATCATGAAGAAAATTATCATACTTGTTTTAGCATTAGGAATTATTATATTCCTTGGATGGTATACATTAGGTTTAATGAAAACTGAAGGTAAATCTGACAAAGAATTAATTGAATTCAGCATTGCTGATACCTCAACAGTTGATAAAATCATTATAACTGATGCATTTTCGAACACTATTGAAATTATTCGCGACGGCAAAACATGGACAGACATAGAAGGCGGTTGTATTGCCCAAACAAACGTAAATTTCATACTTGAAACTTTTAAAAACATTGAATTCAAAGGTTATTTGTCAGATAATTCTCATGCACAATTCACCAAATTAATGTCATCACAGCATACAAAAGTGGAGATTTTTCAAAATGGTGAATGGCTTAAAACTTGGTATATCGGACCATCTGCACAAGACCATTATGGTCAAATTATGCTTTTGGATTCCGAAGAAGGAGGTAAAAGTGATATCCCTGTTATGATGAAAGTAAAAGGAGAATCGGGAATCATTGAGCCACGGTTTTTTGCAGATAAAAGAAAATGGATGTGTACCAATATTTTTGCTGTCCCATTAGAAAGAATCTCTAAAGTGGAGGTGAAATATTTTCAGGAGCCAATTCGCAGTTTTACCGTTACGAAAAAGGGAAATACAATGGCTGTTTTTCAACAAGGACGTAAATTAAACAATGTTGATCCTAAAAAAATCTACCTGTATTTGCAGAATTACAAGAAAATTCATTTTGACATCGCAAACTACGAACTATCTGAAAAACAAATTGATAGTTTGAAAAGAACAACTCCTTTTTCAACAATTTCCTTAAAAGAGACTTCAGGGAAAGTAACGAAATTACGCTTGTTTCCAATTAAATCTAATTTTGAGGAAACCACTGAATTTGGTGATGTCGTGGACATTGACCAAAACAAATTTTGGTGTGAGTTACAAAGTGGTCAAGTTGTGAAATGTCAATTTTTTGTTTTCAACCCTTTGCTTTTAGGTCATATTTATTTTCCTATGGATCTAGGCAGTATGGATAAGAAGAAGTAAGTTCTATAATGATTTTGGGTTAATTATGATATTGCTTTTAATCCTTTGAATTGTTAATAAAAAAATAAAAAAAAGACTGTTTAACGTGTAAATTTATAAGAAGCCTTTAATAGCTTTGATACAAATTAATTTGCAATGAATTTTATTATTTCAAGTACCACTTTACTAAAGCATTTACAGAACATTTCTGGTGTTTTAAGTACAAGTAACTCTTTACCAATTTTAGATAATTTTCTATTTGAAATTATTGGTAATCAATTAACTGTGTCAGCATCTGACTTAGAAACAACAATG
>JBIIWQ010000226.1:0-4147 GCA_044338805.1 Crocinitomicaceae bacterium | reverse complement strand
AAAATCAAATAAATACTATATTTGTCTAAGACGGAAAAACAATCTTCATACAAGACTTAATGAAAATTTCTATTATCATCTGCACATATAACAGGGAACTCTATCTGCCGAAATGTCTGGAGCATTTAAAAAACCAAACGGAGGCTCCTTCAAATTTTGAAATTATTCTTGTAAATAATAATTCAACCGATAAGACAGAAAATATTTGCGAAAATTTCATTCAGGAAAATCCACAATTGTCGGTCATTTACATTAAAGAAAATAATCCAGGTTTATCTTTTGCTAGAAATAAAGGTATTGAAACAGCATCAGGAGACATTCTTTGTTTTATTGATGATGACGGTTTTGCTATTCAAGAATATGTTACTATTGTAAAAAGATTTGCAGAAGATCCTCATTATAAAGACATAATTTCATTTGGGGGGAAAGTAATTCCATGTTACAATAAAGGTAAAGAACCAAAATGGATTTCTTCTTATATTGATGGTCTTGTTTCAAAAGTTGATTTAGGAGATAAAGTAATGCTTTTTACAAAAAAATATCCTGCGGGTTGCAACATGGTATTCAGAAAGGAATTTTTCGAAGAACATGGTGGTTTTAATGTTGATTTGCATACACGTGGTGACGATAAGTTTGTATTCGACAAATTGAAAAAAGCCGGTTTAAAAACCCTTTATCTTCCTGCGTTAAAAGTTGAACATTTTATTGATGATTACCGTCTTGAAAAAGGATTCATCATCCGACTTTCTAAAATAATTGGACAAAGCGAAGCAATTCGTCTGAAAGAAACATCCAAATTTGAAAAAATCATTAAGCTAATTGAATACATCTTTAAATTTGGTGCGGCTCTGATTATTTCTTTAGGATTTCTTTTCACAGGACAATTCTCGAAAGCTTATTATTTGATTTTGGTACGATGGAATGTGCTACGTGGGTTTTTTATAAAACAAAAAATTTGACAAATGATTTTTTTAATAAACTTACAAAACACACTCATTTCGATTCTTCGTATACTACTACAATCCAAATTTAATTCATCAAAAAATACAAAAATTGATATGCAAAAAGATGAAGAGGTTGTCATTTTGGCAAACGGCCCATCTCTTAACTTATCGATAGATAAATATAAACCAGAAATTCTATCAAAAAAAACACTTGTAGTCAATTTGATGGTTTGCACGCCTTTATTTGAACAAATAAAGCCCAGTTATTACACCTTATTAGCACCCCAATTTTTTAAAGCAGATAATCAATTGTCAGAGGTTTATATTAACTCTAATAATCAGCTATTTTCTAATTTAGAAATAAAAACAGCATGGGATATGATTTTATTTGTACCTGCAATTTTTAAAAAATCTGCACGATTGAAAAATTTATTATCGAAAAACAGTTTTATAAAACCTTATTATTTTAATACAACTCCTGTTGAGGGATTTGATTTTTTTTGTAATTGGTGTTTTTCTAAAGGTTATGGAATGTCACGCCCTCATAATGTCTTGATCCCTGCAATTATGAATTCAATCAGCTTAGGTTATAAGAATATTTATATTCTTGGTGCAGATCATTCTTGGTTGGGTGAAATTTCGGTTACCGAGCAAAACATACCCTTGGTGAACCAAAAACACTTTTACGATGAAAATGAAAGTCTACCTCAAAAAATGCAAGATTATATAACCCGTCATAGGCGTTTACACGAAATTCTTCATAAATTTTATTTATCATTTAAAGGATATTGGGAAATCAAGAGATTTGCAGATAAGAAAAGTATATCAATCTTCAACGCTAGTGAATTTTCTATGATTGACGCTTTCGATCGTCGGAAACTTAATTAGATTCCTTAATTTATTATTTTTACATAAATTATTTAAAGCGTGAAAGAAAAATCAATTTTAATTACTGGAGGAACTGGCTCATTAGGAAAAGCGTTGACCAAACATATTCTCACTAAATATCCTGAGATTAAACGTCTCGTTATTTTTTCTAGAGATGAACAAAAACAGTTTGAAATGGAACAAGATTTCCCTCAAAAAGTTTATCCACAAATTCGCTATTTTATTGGTGATGTTAGAGATCAAGAAAGACTTGAAAGGGCATTTACAAATATTGATTATGTTATTCATGCGGCTGCGATGAAACATGTGCATATTGCTGAATACAATCCAGACGAATGTGTAAAAACAAATGTTGGTGGCGCGCAAAATGTGATCAACGCCGCTTTAAAAACAAATGTTGAACGTGTTGTTGCATTGTCAACCGACAAAGCATGCGCGCCAATAAATTTATATGGTGCAACAAAATTAACATCTGATAAGTTATTTATTGCAGCTAACAACATCAAGGGAAAAAGAGATATTCAATTTTCTGTTGTTCGGTATGGGAATGTTATGGGATCAAATGGCTCTGTAATTCCCTTTTTTATTAAAAAGAAAAAAACTGACGGAATTCTTCCAATTACAGTTTCATCAATGACACGTTTTAATATTTCGCTTCAAGGTGGTGTTGACATGGTTATGCATGCATTAGATTCTGCTTGGGGAGGAGAAGTATTTGTACCTAAAATCCCTTCGTATAGAATAGTTGATGTAGCGGAAGCAATTGGTCCGGAATGCCAAAAACCTGTTATTGGAATTCGACCAGGTGAGAAAATTCACGAAGAAATGATTACTTCTTCGGATTCTTTTTTCACGTATGACCTAGGAAAATATTACGTTATACTTCCACAAACACCCAATTGGAAAACAGCTGATTTTATTTCTCATTTCAATGCTAAAAAAGTAGAAGAAGGATTTTCGTATAACTCTAATAACAACGCAGAATGGGAAACAGTTGATGGTTTAAGAAAATTAATCAAAGAATTTGTAGATCCATCGTTTTCAATATGAGAAAACCAATACCATATGGCAGACAAGAAATTACTCAAGGTGATATTGATGCCGTTATCGAAACATTACAATCTGACTTTTTAACACAAGGCCCAAAAATTCAACTATTTGAAAACGAATTTGCCCAATACGTAGATTCTAAATATGCTGTCGCTGTTAGTAATGGGACAGCAGCTCTTCATTTAAGTGTGTTGGCGCTAGGAGTTCAACCTGATGAATATGTAATTTGTACACCCATTACATTTGCAGCATCGGTAAATTGCGTAAAATATTGTGGCGGAAATATTCTTTTTGCAGATATTGATCCAGATACTTATTTAATGGATATTGAATCTGTTAATCAAGTTATTGAAAAGAATAAAGATAAAAAAATAGTTGGAATTATACCTGTTGATTTTGCAGGTAGAGTTACACAATTGGATGAATTCAAAAAACTCGCAAATCAACACGGTTTATGGATTCTTGAAGATTCATGCCATTCTCCTGGTGGATTTTTTATTGACTCAGAAAATAAGCAACAAAAAGCGGGTAATGGACAATTTGCTGATTTGTCTATTTTTTCATTTCACCCGGTTAAGCATATCGCAACAGGTGAAGGAGGAATGATTACAACAAATAATGAAAATCTTTATAAGAAGCTTTTAGAATTGAGAACTCATGGTATTACAAGAAATACTGAGTTATTCGAAAATTCTATAGATTTTGCAAATGGCAACAGCACGGAGAAACAAACCGATTTTCCTCTTTGGTATATGGAGATGCAAGCATTGGGATATAATTATAGACTAACAGATTTTCAAGCTGCTTTAGGAAGCTCCCAATTATTAAGGGCAGATAAAAATTTAAATCGCCGCAAAGAGATTGCAAAAATGTATACTGAGGCGTTCAAAGATTTCAAACCAGTAATAAATTACTCTGGATTCGTTGAGGGACATGCCTACCACCTTTTTGTTTTAGAAGTTACTAATAGAAGAGGATTATATGACTATTTAAGAGAGAATAACATATTTGCTCAAGTGCATTATATTCCTGTGCATTTAATGCCATATTATAAAAATCAGGGATGGAAAGAAGGCGATTTTCCTTATGCCGAAAGATATTACTCCAGATGCATCAGTATTCCGATGTATCCAAGTATAGAAAATGATCACATTAAATTTGTAATTGAAAGGATTAAATCCTATTATAAATAAAGATTCCGTTATCAATTACGATACATATATTTTCATTAAATTTGTTTCAAAACCATATTTATGTCAGGAAAC
>JBIIWQ010000225.1:0-4180 GCA_044338805.1 Crocinitomicaceae bacterium | reverse complement strand
CAAAGGTGCACCAGGAGGGTGACCAACTTCTAATTTATATGCTGCAGTGATATATTCTCCGCAATCCCATAAACTAACAGTATCTTCAATTGTAATGAAGTAGACAACTGTTGCGATTAGAAAAACCAACCAACCTAGGTATGTATTTGCTTTTTTGTAACTCATTTGTTTTCTTTTAGTCTAAATATAGGCCATTAGTGGCAAAACAATCCATTTAATAGATTGAGCGTTGCGAATTTAAAAATATATCCCTAGTTTCTTACTGTTGAAAAGTGAAAAAATGCCAAAATCTTTATAAAAGAGGTGTTCAGAATAAAATATTCTTGATTTTTTTTTATTTTTTTCCTTTCAATTTAAATTTTGTTACTAAATTTGCCCTCGCATTGCTAGCCAGTAGTAGTGTTTTAATTGGCCCATGGTGTAACTGGCAACACGTCGGTTTTTGGTACCGAAGAGTCCAGGTTCGAGCCCTGGTGGGCCAACAGAAAGCTTCTCAGAAATGGGGAGCTTTTTTTGTTTTACCCCTAAAAGCCCCTAAAATTAAGGAATTCTACTTTTTCTTGTCAGACAACAAAATCAAATAAAAGCATTCAAATTCAATATTCTGGTTACCTATTTGGTAACCTGTTTTTTTTGATTTGTTTTGATTACTAATTTCTAGCAAACACCCATTGGTATTGGGTTCGACGATTTTAGATTTTGAACTATTTCGGAAAAATGCAGTAAAAGCCCGCATAATTAGAATGAATTTAAATAAAAATCCATTGGGTATTATATCATTTTAGTCGTTAATATGGTAAAGATAATTCAGAATTTGAATTTATAATTCATGATTCGTAATTCGTAATTCAGGATTGGCAAATTAGATTGCTTACCTTTGTCCAAAAAATCAACATGAGCGACAAAACAACCAATATAAGTGAATTAGGAGAATTTGGATTAATTGATCATTTAACAAAGAATTTTGAACTTAAAAATGCTACTTCATTGGTTGGTGTTGGCGATGATGCTGCAGTAATTTCGATTTCTGAAGAGGATGCTTTATTGATTTCAACAGACATGTTAATCGAAGGAATTCATTTCAACTTGATGTACATGCCTTTAAAACATTTGGGATATAAAGCGGTAGCGACAAATGTTTCTGATATTTGCGCAATGAATGGCGTAGCAGAACAAATTACTGTTTCTCTAGCTGTTTCAAGTCGTTTTCCGTTAGAAGCTTTAGAAGAATTGTACGAAGGAATTCACATTGCTTGTGAGAAATTCAACGTCGATTTGGTTGGTGGCGACACAACTTCATCTGTTTCTGGTTTGACTATTAATGTTTCAGTTGTTGGACGTGCAAAAAAGAAAGACATTGCTTATAGAAATGGAGCGAAGGAATTTGATCTTTTGGTTGTTACTGGAGATTTAGGCGCAGCTTATATCGGTTTACAAGTTTTAGAGCGTGAAAAAAATGTTTTCAATGCAAATCCAAATATTCAGCCTGATTTAGATGGACATGATTATATCATCGAACGTCAATTAAAACCAGAAGCACGCGTTGATATCATCGGATATTTGAAAGAATTAGATGTTGTACCGACTTCTATGATAGATATTTCTGACGGTTTGGCTTCAGAGATTTTACATTTGTGTAAAGCAAGTAAAGTTGGCTGCCATATTTACGATGAAAAAATTCCAATTGATTCAAAAACATCTTTAACAGCAATTGAATTCAATTTGGATCCAAGTACGTGTGCGTTGAATGGTGGAGAAGATTATGAATTGTTGTTTACGATCGCACAAGCTGATTTTGATAAAGTAAAAGGCAATCCACACATGACTTTCATCGGACATATGACAAATGAAAAAGATGGAACGTACTTTATCGATAAAAATGGTTCAGCAATAGGTTTAAAAGCGCAGGGCTGGAATCACTTTCAAGGATAAGGATTCAGAATTTGTAATTCGGAATTTGGGATTATTTGAACCAACTCGCGTATTTGATATAATTATCTGCGATTCGTTGTACTTCCCCTTTGAATAATTCTGGCGACAATGTTTTTACTTTTTTAGCCGGAACGCCAGCATAAATACTCCACGATTCAACACGTGTTCCTTCTAATAAAACAGCTCCTGCAGCAATAATACAATTTGATTCGATGTAGCAATTATCCATTACTATTGCGCCCATTCCAATTAAGACATTATCCTCAACAGTGCAACCGTGCACTAATGCATTGTGTCCAACAGAAACATTGTTTCCAAGATTAACGGTGGTCTTTTCGAAAGTACAATGTAATACTGCTCCATCTTGGATATTAACTTTGTTTCCCATTCGAATGGAGTTTACATCCCCACGAACAACAGCGCTGTACCAAACTGAACATTGATCGCCCATTATTACATCTCCAATAATCGTTGAATTTTCTGCAAACCAACAGTCCTCACCAAATTGTGGGTTAAATCCTCTGCATTCTTTTATTAGTGCCATACTCTTTTCAGTTATTAGTTACAAGTTATGAATTATGAATTATGAATTATGAATTATGAATTATGAATTATGAATTACAAATATTTACTTGCTTCTCGTTTTGCTAGTCCTTGAAGATTGATTTCAACTACAAAAGTCCTTACAGCGTCTGGATTAAACTTAGAATATTGCCTAAGTGACCAACCAATTGCTTTTTGAATAAAGAATTCTTTTACAGGCTGATATTGCTTAATCAAGCTTTTTAAAAGTTCAAAATCCACATCATTTCCATATTTCAATTGAAAGATAAGACAAGACCTATTGAGCCACATATTGTCAGAATGCCTCCAATCTTCTATTAATTCTTTTGCTGCCTTTGGGAATAATTTACAATACTTCCCTAAATAATTTGACGCAATTGAATCGACGGTGTCCCACCAAGAATTATTCGAAATTAACCACTTCAATTTCTTATTATCGGTTTCTAACATGAATTTTTTATTCCAACAATTCAAATAATCGAAAGCGACATGGTGATACTCTCGTTCTTCCCTAACCCATAGCTCCTCAACTACTTTCCAACGTGATTCATTATCTAAATCCTTCGGAAGTTCATTCATCCATTTTCTTTGAATTTGCTTTCTTAGTGGTGCGTTAATTCCATAAAAAGGAAAACGGCCTTTCATGTATTTCGACATAGAAAGACCGTATTCATAATTGGTATACTTAAGAAATTCAGATTCTAAAAGCATTATTTTCTGAACGACTTGTTCGCTTTTCATTTATTCAAATTTGCTTTCACAAATCTAATTGATAAACTTCAGATAATGAACTATTGTTCTTTAATGTAATATTGAGATCATCAATAATTCCGTCATTAATGTCATAAACCCATCCGTGAAGATGTATCTCCTGTCCTTTTGACCAAGCATTTTGAATAATGGACGTTTTTGCTACATCCAAAACCTGTTCTTTTACATTTACTTCCACAAATCGATTAAATCTTTCCTCTTCATTTGAAATTAAATTTAATTCATCTTGATGCATTCTATATACATCCTTGATGTGACGAATCCAATTATCAATTAGTCCAATTTGTTTGTTGGACATTGCTGCTTTAACTCCTCCACAACCGTAATGGCCGCAAACAATTACATGTTTTACTTTAAGAACATTTACTGCAAAATCCAATACACTCAGCATACTCATATCAGAATGAATGACCATATTCGCAATATTCCGATGTACAAAGACTTCTCCAGGAGGCGCACCAATGATTTCATTCGCTGGGACACGGCTATCAGAACAACCGATCCATAAAATTGGTGGCTGTTGACCTTTAGAAAGTCGGTTAAAAAAATCAGGATCTTTTTCTAAGTTGTTAGCGACCCATTCTTTGTTCTTATCTAATAAATTCTTATAATACTTTTCCATTTTTTTATTTTTTAATGACCACCCAAGGTTTCAACCTCAGGAATATTAATTGTTATTAATTGTATATTTCTTTCTTTTGCACCAACTAATTTGAATTCTTGAATTAATTCCAATACATCAAAGTCGATTGATTCGCAATGACTTCCGTCGATAGTAACAAATGAATCGTTTGGTAAAGAATCAAGTGATTCAATTATTCTACCTTTATTCAAAAAAGTCACTTCTTCTGAAAGTACTATTTTAATATGCTTGTGATGATCTTTTTCCTTTTCTGAAATTGAATAATTATTT
>JBIIWQ010000224.1:0-4211 GCA_044338805.1 Crocinitomicaceae bacterium | reverse complement strand
TAAAATTTGCGCAATTTTAACATAGATATCAAATAGTATGGAAGCAAAATTTTCGCCACGTGTTAAAGATGTGATTAGTTACAGCAGGGAAGAAGCAATGCGATTAGGGAATGATTTTATTGGAGTTGAACATTTATTATTAGGTTTATTCAGAGAAGGAGACGGTACTGCTATCAAACTTCTTAAAGAATTTCACCTTGATTTAATTCACATCCGAAAAGAGGTGGAGCAGAGTTTAATGAATTCCGCAAAGTCTGGAAATTTGCCATTAGCAAACATTCCTTTAGTCAAACAAGCAGAAAAGGTTTTAAAAAAAACATATTTAGAAGCTAAATTATATAAGAGTCCAATTATTGGAACCGAACATTTATTACTGTCAATATTAAAAGAAGAAGATAGTTTTGCGTGCAGCGTATTGAATAAATACGGTGTGATTTATGAGAATATTAAAGATGAATTAGAAGCCATGATTGAAGAAAACACAACACCGAGAGCCGAATTCCCTGGAGGACAAGAAGAGGAAGGGCCAGAACAATTTTCTGCTCAGAGAAAACCGACTGATCCAAAATCTAAAACGCCTGTATTAGATAATTTTGGCAGAGATTTAACAAAAATGGCTGAAGCTGGGAAGTTGGATCCAATTGTAGGAAGAGAAAAGGAAATTGAGCGTGTAAGCCAGATTTTATCTAGAAGAAAGAAAAATAACCCTATTTTAATTGGTGAACCTGGAGTTGGAAAAAGTGCTATTGCTGAAGGATTGGCAATTAGAATTGTTGAACGAAAAGTGTCTAGAATACTTTTTAATAAACGAATCGTGTCATTGGACTTAGCTTCATTAGTTGCTGGGACAAAATACAGAGGTCAGTTTGAAGAAAGAATGAAAGCTGTAATGCAGGAGATTGAAAAAAATCCGGATGTTATCTTGTTCATTGATGAAATTCATACAATCATTGGTGCCGGTGGTGCAAGTGGTTCATTGGACGCTTCAAATATGTTTAAGCCAGCGTTAGCAAGAGGTGAGTTACAAGCAATCGGAGCTACAACGTTAGATGAATACCGTCAGTATATTGAAAAAGACGGAGCATTAGAACGTCGTTTTCAAAAGGTTATTATTGAACCGACGTCTATCGAAGAGACTATTCAAATTTTGAATAATATCAAGGAAAGATATGAAGATCACCATTCTGTAACATATACTCCAGAAGCAATTAGTGCATGTGTTAAATTAACTGAAAGATATATTACGGACCGTCATTTACCAGACAAGGCAATTGATGCATTGGATGAAGTTGGTTCACGCGTACACATTACAAATATCAATGTACCCCAAGCTATTTTGGATATTGAAGGTCAAATGGAGGCTTTAAAAGATCAAAAAAATGAAGTTATCAAATCCCAACAATACGAAAAAGCAGCTGAACTTAGAGATAATGAGCGTAAGCTTCAAGATCAGTTAGAAGTCGCTAAAACGAAGTGGGAAGAAGAATCTAAAAATAACCGAGTTGTTGTTTCTGAAGAAGATGTTGCCGAAGTTGTTTCAATGATGTGTGGAATTCCAGTTACACGTGTTTCTCAATCTGAAACTGGTAAATTGGTGAACATGGCTGAAGAATTAAAAGGTCGTGTTATTGGGCAAGATGAAGCTGTTTCTAAAGTTGTGAAAGCAATACAACGAAATAGAGCAGGTTTAAAAGATCCTAATAAGCCAATTGGTTCATTCTTCTTTCTAGGGCCAACAGGAGTTGGGAAAACTCAATTAGCGAAAGTTTTAGCCCAATACTTATTTGACTCAGATGATGCATTGATACGAATTGACATGTCTGAATACATGGAGAAATTCTCAATCTCGCGTTTAGTTGGAGCACCTCCGGGATATGTTGGTTATGAAGAAGGTGGACAATTAACTGAAAAAGTTCGTCGCAAGCCTTATTCAATAATCTTGTTAGATGAGATTGAAAAAGCACATCCTGACGTATTTAATTTAATGCTTCAAGTATTAGATGATGGTCACATGACAGATGGTTTAGGTCGTAAAATTGATTTCAAAAACACTATTCTGATAATGACTTCTAATATTGGAGCGCGTCAATTAGTTGATTTTGGAGCTGGAGTAGGTTTTGGAACAAAAGCAAAAGAGGAAGCTCGTGACGAAAATGCAAAATCAGTTATTCAAAATGCGTTAAGAAAAGCCTTCTCACCAGAATTCTTAAACCGTGTTGATGACATGATCTTATTCAAATCATTGACTCGTGAGGATATTCATAAAATTATTGATTTGGAATTAGCGAAATTATATGGTCGAATTAATGAATTAGGATATCAAATTGAAATGACTAAACCTGCGAAAGATTTTATAGCAGAAAAAGGTTATGATGAGAAATTTGGTGCACGTCCATTAAAAAGAGCAATTCAAAAGTATGTTGAAGATCCATTGGCAGAAGAGATTATTAAATCTAATTTGCAAGAAGGAGATACAATTAAAATTGATTTAGAAGCTGGTAAGGAGGAACTTACCATTATCATTGAAAAAGGTAAAAGTAAAGCGAAGACTAAAACCAAATAAGAATCAGTCAGCTGACTGATGAAGAAATCAAGCGATCTGTTAAAGTGATATTAACAAAATAGCGCAGATTATCTGTTGAACAGCAGACCATAGTATAAAGGAAAATTAGAAAAGCCGCCTCTCGACAAGTTCGAGGTGCGGCTTTTCTAAACCATATAATTGGCTTTCAAAAAAATATTGTAAATTCAAACTCACCTTTTAATCAAATCAATGCTCAAATTCACAAAAAATAGTATCGGTTTTTTAGTTCTTTTACTTGTTATATTTTCATGTGCTAATGATAAAGTAAAAAATAAATTCATTACGGAGAATGTAATTGTCATTGTTGTTGATGGAGCAAGATATTCTGAAACTTGGGGCGATCCAACACATCAATATGTTCCGAATATGGCAAATTCGATGGCCTCGTTTGGTGTAATAAATACAAATTTCTATTCAAAAGGAGATACTTGGACCGTGACAGGTCATACCGCAATAACTGTTGGCAATTTTCAAACAATAAACAATACAGGTCTAGAAATCCCACAAAACCCTTCTTTTTTTCAGTGTTATTTAAAAGAGAAAGGATTTTCAACTACTTCTGCATGGATTGTGGCAAGTAAAGATAAGTTGGAAGTGTTATCAGATTGCACAGATCCTAAATGGAAGGGTACTTACAATCCTTCAAAAAATTGTGGTGTTAATGGAATAGGCACAGGGTACAGAAATGATAGTTTGACATTTATTGAAATAATGAATGTGTTTGACAATTTTCATCCCAATTTAATGCTTATTAATTTTCGTGAACCCGATTTCTCTGGACATCAAGGGAATTGGCCAAATTATTTAAAAGGAATAACGGATACAGATGAATATGTTTATCAAATCTGGAATTATATTCAAACCAATCCTTTTTACAAGGATAAAACAACACTTTTTGTTACAAATGATCACGGACGACATCTAGATTCAGTAGCTGATGGATTCGTTTCTCATGGAGACAATTGTGAAGGATGCAAACATCTTAATTTATATGCTTTTGGACCAGATTTTAAAAAAGGTATTGAAGTGGATCAAGATCGTAATTTAACCGATATTTCAGCAACAATAGCTTATTTATTGAATTTCAATATGCCAAAAAGCAAAGGTAACGTGATGCGAGAATTATTAAAGTGACTTTATTACTTATAATACTTTTTCCGTAACCAAAAGGCGAATTGAACAAGTAAAATCAGTGCTGGAACTTCCACAAGAGGTCCAATTACTCCAGCAAATGCTTGTCCTGAATTAATTCCAAAAACACCAATTGAAACAGCAATCGCTAACTCAAAATTATTTCCAGAAGCAGTAAAAGCCATCGCAGCATTGTCTTCATAATTCGCTCCCATTGCTTTACCAACAAAAAACATGACGGTAAACATGATTGCAAAAAAGATAACTAAAGGAAGAGCAATTTTGAGAACGTCCATTGGAATTGATACAATCATTGCGCCTTTCAGACTAAACATGACGATAATTGTAAACAATAAAGCGATCAATGTGATGGGAGAAATAAAAGGGATAAATTTGTTCGTAAACCACAGTTCGCCTTTTGATTTGATTAAAACAAAACGACTTATCACAGCTGCAGCAAAAGGAATTCCCAAATAGATTCCAACAGTTTGAGCAA
>JBIIWQ010000342.1:0-2661 GCA_044338805.1 Crocinitomicaceae bacterium | reverse complement strand
CCGTGTATTTTATTCGAATTTCAAAAAATAAGCAACTACTAAAAACAAGTAAATTAGTTGTCCATTAACTTACTTTTTTGAATAAACGGATACGCTATAATTCCCTTTAAATATTCGTTGAGAATTTAAAGTAAAATTTCGTTTTATCCATTCCAGACTTGTATCTGTGGGATGAGAAAAAGAATAATCTGCATCTATTAAAACAAGTTCCTTTTTAGATTTCAATTGTTCCAAAGTTTGTTGATTTATCAATGGGTAAATCCCATTTTTAACTTCATTTATTCGCAAATATTCCTCTTTGAATAATTTCTGATTATAATGATACATAAACGTTAAATCATAATAGTCTGGAGCAATAACAATTGTTTTAATCCCAGTTGATCTAACATAATTGGCCAATTTATCGCCGTCTCGATGATTGTCTATTTTAAGATCAAATCGGAGGATGAAAATCAGTATAAAAATAAGCGCTGAATACTGAAAAGCTTTGCCATTTTGACTGAAAACGATAGCACAAAGCGTAAATAAGGGAATCGTTAAAAATAACAAATAACGGTCAAGAAAAAGCGAAATTCCTCCAAATCTAGAAAGTGCAAAAGCACCTAAAAAAGGAATAAAGAAAAGCAATACCAACGTTGTTATTAGCTGTTTTTTTTCATTGAATAGGAAAACTATTTTTTGCTTAATAAACAGGAATAAGCTTATAAGAATTATTATTAAAGTTAAAAGCCCCCATTTGTCGTTAAAGAATTTATTGATAAACCCATAAATTTCAGAGAATTGCGCAGTAGAAACCCATGTGCCACTTGTTTGTATTGAGTCAACACGTGTTAACAGTATTGGAATCCATGGAAGACATAAAGAAATAAAAATGACGGTCGTTAATCCTAATTTTTTCCAATCAACATTTCTGTAAAACACAAGTATCAATCCTATTTCAGATAGCAAAATAAACGGGAAAATATAATGTGTATAGAAAAGTAATGCATTCACAAAACCGACCATTATGTAATACTTAGACTTCGTTTTTGAAGTTGATAATAGTATTTTCATTAGAAAATAAAGCAATAAACTATATTCAAAAACCAAAAGAGAATACGCTCTAGCTTCAAGTCCGTGGTAGTGATGATAATCTGAGAAAATGAATAATAAACAAAGTAGTATTGCTGCTTTAAAATTTATAAATTCTGTTGCAATTCTCCAAAGAACAGGAATCGTCAAAAGTGAAAATAGGAGGGACAACGAGCGAACAGAAAAGGCACCGATTCCAAATAATTGCTCCCAAAAATGCAACAGTATAAAATGAAAGGGAGGATTATTCTCTGTTTTGAAAATGCTAATCAGGTGAGGCAAACTTTTTTGAGCATGATAGATTGAAAATGGTTCATCTAAATCAATGGGTTGGAATGTCAAAAAAGGAATACTAATAACTAGTTTTAGTAAGATAAGGGCAAAAACAATAAGAAGGGATTTCCTATCCATCTTTTACCATTCAAATGCTTGCGGCTTGAACCACTTATTTTGAACTCTCAAGGTTTGTTCGATTACATCTCGAACACAGTGCTTACCTCCATTAAAGGGTGATTGATAATGACTGATACTTTTTATTTCAACAGCAGAATCTTGCGGGCATGCAGCCAATCCAACTTCCGACATGACTTGATAATCAGGAATATCATCACCCATATATAAAATTTCGTCATCGTTTAATTGATGTGCAATTTTTATGCTGTTGTATACGGAAAGTTTATTAAAAGAGGATAAATGCACTTCGTGAACTCCTAAACCAATCAATCTGTCTTTTACATCGAGTGAATTCCCACCTGTTACAATCATGATTTTATATCCCATTTTAACGGCATATTGAATAGCATAAGCATCACGAGAATTCAATGATCTAATAATTTGGTCTTGTAACAACAAAACATCCCCATTTGTCAACACTCCATCAACATCAAACATGAATGTGCTGATTTTATTCATTCTCTCTTTATAACTTATCATTTTGATTATAAGTATTTATGATGCTTTTTGAAAGCAATTCGTATATTTCTTTTGTCATGCCTGACAGCATTTCTGAATGCATTCTTAACGTCTGAAGATCATTCCTTTTTGCCGGTCCAGTTTGCACATCATATGGATTTGAAATGAGCATTTTCGCTACAGTTTCCTTCATTAAAGGTTTTAAATAATCCCAATTAAGTTCTTCTTGCTCCGCATACTTTTTCGCTTGGTGAAACAAGTGATTAGTGAAGTTATTGACAAAAACAGCTGCTAAATGGTATTTTTTGCGTTGTTCTGAACTTGCAAATGTTACATTTCGACTTAAAATCCAAGCCAAGTCAAAAAGTTCTTGAGAAAAAAATGAATTTGATCCTTCAATTAAAAATGGAACTTCAAATAAATTAATTTCTCTTTCTTTCGAAAATGTTTGCAAAGGATAAAATACGCCAATGTCTTTGTAGTTTTTAAAATGATCAAGCGACACAGCACCAGATGTATAGGCGATTTTAGAATCTTTTGGAAGTTGAGCAATGATTGTTTCAATTGCATCATCGTTGGTACAAATTAAAATCAAATCACTTCTTAGGTCCTTCAGATTTTTTGTGACAACCGATTTACATAAATTGGCTAATTCATTAGCTAATTCAACATTTCTAC
>JBIIWQ010000285.1:0-3219 GCA_044338805.1 Crocinitomicaceae bacterium | reverse complement strand
TTCCAAACTTGTAAACCGAATTTGACGTCCACCTTGCACATTTTCCGTTTGCTGAATTAAAATTCCGTTTGAATCATTCAGTAAAGCACCTTTCATAAACAACAATGCACAATACTCTTTGAATCCATGAATTAAAACAATATTCTGCTGTTTTTTCTCCGCCAAGTTTGAATAGGTGTAACAAGGAACGCCCCATTTCAGTTCTTCAGTGAGGCTGCATTCAAGGACAATGGATCTTAATTTCTCGAATTCATAGTGCCATTTTTTAGCTTTGTTTATATATTCATCAACTTTTGAATTCATACAAAGATCTTTTAATAGGTAAAGATATAATCTTTTTTATCCTAATTATAAATTTGAATCGTCGCTTTGTTACCACAAAATCTTTTTGGCATGTATCCGCCAGCTGGCGGATACATGCCAAAAAGGGATTTATTTAATGTTTTTTCGCTGGATTGCATCCAGCGCTAAAAACATTAAACCCCTAAAGGGGTTATAAATTAGTCATGTGTTATAATAGCGATTACTTAATTATAAATAATAATACACGCCAAAAAGGGATTTATTTCAAAAATAAATCCCTAAAGGGTTATAATTTAATCTTGTGGTTTATTAACGATTACGCAAGTGTGGTTTCTATTTTTTAATAAATTAGATCTTTTAAGCCTATTTTTCTTTTCCATACCGCAATATACTTAGGATGAAAATCCATATATATTCTTTCATAGTTTGTAGAGTTTAGCGTTAAAATAAAATTATAATACTTCTATATTGATCAATACAATTCCTAATTTTTAATTCTGTTTTTTTTCAATTTAAAATCAAGTTCAGTTTGTAACACTGAAAAAATACCAAGCTTCTAATAGTGCATTTTTTTATTTTCAAATTATTTCATTTATTGGCAACGTCTTTATTAAAATTGAAACAATAAAAAAATGGCACCACATATTAAAACCAGGCATAGGTATAAGAATAAGTACAACATTTTCATAAAACAGTTTTTTTGAATGAATACTAAGCTAATGGTAATCAAATTGATACACATACAATATTAGACATGTTAAATTTCTTATTACATGATATAAATCATCCATTTAAGTGATGATAAACATGATAGATAGAATTATTATTTTCTGGGAAGTAGAAATTGCAATACAATTATTTTTGTTTTTCTTTTTTTTTGAGTCACCTTAAGTATTCATCAAATTTTGGTTTCATGCTTCAATTCTGATGAGATTGCAACAACTACTAAACAGTAATAATTAATTTGATCAGTTTTTAATTTGGCCGCACAAAAGTATATACACAGCTATTTTGTTATAAAGTTGATATTCGTCTGTCCATTTGAATAATTGGCATGGGAATACAACTCTCATTTGGCGAGGGGCTTCCAATGCCTATAGAATAATTCTATTCCTAAGAAAGGATTTTAAACTTTATTTGTAGTAAGCTTAAGTATATTTATTTTTGCTTTCCTTGAAGGGCAAAATAAAAACCTACTCCAAAAATTAATGTAATAAGGCCAGCGAAATATGGGATTGTTTCTGTCATTTTAGTTGGATTTAATAAGTTTCAAATAAATACCAAAAGCTAAAATCGAAGGAACCCAAATACCTACAAAATGTGCATCCTCTTTTGCTCCTTGAAAGAATAGCGTCTCCGAATATATTAATGACAGTAAAGCCGACGCAAACATCAATTTGTCCGCTAGTGTGAATTTTTTAAACATAATTTTAAATTAAATGATTATCAACTATGATACATAACTAAGACAATCAAAACACAACTTTGTTTAGCTTTTATTAAAGCTTTTAAAAAATACTCAAAACAGATTCACAAACAATGAATTATAAGCAAGAATAAACGGGTTTACCTTACTTATGAAATGTTTTTTATTCAATCATTTCTGAAGCCATAAATTTCGAAAGTCTCCAGATTTATCGTAATCATTTGCTTGTTTAAGGGTATTGAACGCACGATTCTCTCGCGGATCATTTCCTACACCAGCGATATACGCCCAATTCCCCCAATTGCTGCATACATCGTAATCGACTAATTGCTGTTCAAAATAGGCTGCACCATATTGCCAGTCTAATTTTAAATCATTGCATAGAAAACTTGCAACATTTTGACGTCCCCTATTACTCATAAAACCGGTTCGATTGAGTTCAATCATGTTTGCATCAATGAAATCATTTCCCGTTTCACCATTTTTCCATTTCTCAAAAAGTTCTGAATTATGCACATTTAAATTCGTATCTATTTTTTTGATGCCATTTTTCTGAAAAAATTGAAATTTGTATTTTTTCATCATGAACCTAAAGTAATCTCTCCATATTAATTCAAAAACTAACCAATAAGTGGATTCATTGCTAATGTGTTGTGACTCGAATTTTTTAATTTCACTGTGAATCTCACGCGGCGAAAGACAACCAAGACTTAACCAAGCTGAAAACTTTGTAGAATAATTTTCTCCAATCATTCCATTTCTTGTCTCTTTATACGTTAAAATTGATTTAGATTCAAACAAGTAAAAATTTAGTCTTGCTATGCCCTCTGTTTCACCACCTTTAAATTTAAAAGCAGCTCTTGAGTCGAACTGTACATTTTCTGCATCAAGTTGATTTAAATCCGGGAGCTTCATTGGAGCGATGGTTGGAGAATTGATAACACTTGGCTTCAAATACATTTCTCTGATTTCCACTTCTTTTTCAATGCGTTTTCTAAAATTTGTAAACACATCTGGAATATCTTTTAATGCAAACGGCAGATCTTGTGCATGGTATAATGTGCTGGTGCTAAAGGTTTCAAGTAAGCAATGTATTTTCCACAATTCATTTTCCACCAATTCTTGGGTTTGCAATTCTTCTGGCGTTACTTCCTTTTTAGAAAAAACTTTTTGTACGCCATACTTTTTAGCTATTGAAGTAATTTCTACCTCTGGTTTTCCATGCACAACAATTAAACCCGAGCCAATTTGCCTCAGACTTTTATCTAAATCAATTAATGATTCTATTAAAAATTGCGTTCGAAAACGCCCTGTTTTTTCAAACCCAAATTCGGTTTGTTTAAAGTGATTTTCATCAAAGCAGTATACAGGAATAACTTCATCACTCTGAGCAATTGCTTTTACTAACGTTTCATTATCATGCAATCTTAAATCAGTTTTAAACCAAACAATTGTTTTTTTCATTTATAGTTCATTGATATTATTAAGGT
>JBIIWQ010000223.1:0-4226 GCA_044338805.1 Crocinitomicaceae bacterium | reverse complement strand
GACACTTTATTAGTAATGAGTAAGTTAAATAGTAGGCCAAGGAAGATTTATGGCTTTAAAACACCTAATTATCTTTTTTCTAAATATATTCACGATAATAAACTTGCATTTAGTTGTTGAATCTACCCCTTTTAGAATCATTAACTTTTCGTTAATTTCTTTAGATTAGTTTTGTCATAGTCCGCCAGCTTCCGGACACACGCCAAAACTGAATTTCGACTTTTCTCTACGACGGATTTCATCCGTCTTTGCAAACATTAGACTCAATTGGAAATTTTTTGAGGAAAGTAACGAAATCGGATTAAATCATTTTACTATTTTTACACCATGAAAATTACAGAAGAAATCGTTGACCATATTGCACATTTAGCGCGACTTGAATTTGAAGGCGATAAAAAGCAAGCAATCATTCAAGACATGGAAAACATCATTTCATTCATGGACAAATTGAGCGAAGTAAATACGGACAATGTTGAACCGTTAATTTTCATGACTGAAGGATATAACAACCTTCGTGAAGACGTTGCCGTTGATTCCATCACCCAAGATGAAGGATTGAAAAATGCTCCTAAAAAGGATTCGGACTATTTTAAAATTCCAAAGGTATTGGATAAGTAACGAGAAATATACCTTACTTCTTCCTTAACATTTCCTCAACAGCTTTCACTAATTGCTGATCTACACCATTTGTGAATTGATTGTACTCATTTTTCACTTTGATATCAGGCTGTAATTCGTGGTTTTCAACCAAAAAATTATCAGAGACACCACGCATTCCAATTTGTGGAATTCCGAAAACTGTTGCACCATCTATCATTTGTTCCCACCAAACTGCTGTTCCTGTTCCAGGTACCGGCATACCGATAAGTGGACCAATTCCAAGAGCTTTATACGTATAAGGAAATAAATGCGCATCTGAATAATTTCCTTCACTCATCAAAACGCAAGATGGTTTTTGCCATTTCCAAATTGGTTCTCCACCCATGTTTTTTTGTCCACGTGGTTCAAATTGCATGTACATCTTTCCACTTAAAAAAGTGGCCAAATCATCGTGTAACCAACCTCCACCATTAAAACGTGTATCTACGATTAAGCCTTCCTTCTTATTTAATTTACCCAATGCTTTATCAAATAATTTTCTGAAACTTTCAGAATCCATTCCTTCAATGTGCGCATAACCTAAACGGCCATTCGACAAACTATCTACTGTATGCTCGCATCTTTTCATCCAACGTTCGTAGGCCAAATGGTTTTCTTGCCATGTATTGATTGGTGTTACTGTTTCTTCCCAACGTTCTTTTGAGGTTGGATTATAACATGAAAGCAATACTTTTTTACCCACTTTTCTATTCAACAAAGGATAATAATTCTGGTTTTTCAAAATCGATGAACCGTCAATTTTTTCAATGATGATACCACTTTTAATTTTCTTTGAATGCAATGTTAAAGGACTTTTGTCCATGATTTCACTGATTTTCAATCCGTCTCCAGCGAAGGTTTCATCATAATAACAAGCAAAAACTGCAGTCTGATCTCCTCCTTGCATACGTGAACGGTAGCCTGAACCAGTATGCGATGCGTTTAGTTCTCCCAACATTTCAGAAAGCAATTCACTAAAATCTTCACCAGTTGTAATCGATGGTAATTTTTCTTGGTAGGCTGTTTTGTACATATCCCAATCTACGCCATGTAAATCTGCAACATAAAATTTCTCACGCACTTGTCTCCAAGCATGTTCAAACATATATGCCCGTTCGGCTAATGTGTTTAAAACCATTTCGCCGCTAACAGCAACAGGCTTAGGTGTTGAAGTGGCGATTTCAAGTTTTGTAACCGCACCATTTTGACTGAAAAACAAGGATTTTTGTTCATTATCCAATAACAACGCTGAACCGTCAAGTCCAGTTTTCATCAGAAGTTTTGTTTCTTTCGTCTTAAATTTTGTTGTCCAAATGTCAAACCCTTTCTCGAAATTGGATAAGTAATACATTTCAGTAGCTTCGTTGTTAAGAACATAATCCCCTAAACTTGAAGAGTGAATTGTCAAACGAACTTTACGATCGTAAAGACCTTCCAAATCAATTGTGATTGGTTTAATTTCAGCTACTGGTTCCTTTTCTTTTGTGCTTTTCGAAGGATCTTTTTTACTTTTCCCTTCTTCCTTTTCACTTTTTTCTTGGTCCTTCTCTTTTTTCGCTAAGTCTTCAGCTTCTTTCCAAGCTTTATACTCCTCTTCGTTTAAAGTGAATTTGTAATATGCATCTTTGTTTAAGAAAATCGCCTCAACATCGTTTTGACCTCCCCAACTACCGTGTGAACGCAAACCATATTTATCGGTTGCATAATACACCATTTCACCGTCCATAGAGAATTTTGGCCAAGAACTTCCGTAACCACTTTGTGTTAAATTCAATGGTTTTTCTTTTCCTGAAACGGCAACCAAACCAATGTCTGTGCTCCATCTTTCAAACTCAAAGAACTGAACTAATACGTATTTTGAATCTGGTGACCAGGTAAAATATTGATCCCCATCAGAATAGGAATAATTATAACTTCCAGCAAGCACCTCTCTTACTTCCTTACTTTTCAAATTTATTACACACAATGTTGTTCTGTTTTTGAAAAATCCTACTTCTTCACCATTTGGTGAATATTTAGGGTCAAATGATTCATCTGTAGTCTGAACCAATGCAGTTTCCTCTAAAAGCGTTGCATTATGGAAAAATAATTCCTTTTCATTGACTCTTTTTACTTCATAAATATTCCAAGAATTGTTGCGTTCACCAGCAAATAGAATCTTTTTTCCATCAGGACTGAATGACACGTTTCTTTCCTGACCAGAAGTATTCGTTATTTGTTTTGTCGTTCCAAATTCAACCGAACTTGCAAAAACGTCACCTCTGTAAACAAACACTATTTCTTTTCCATCTGCAGAAACAGCAAATTCAGAAGCATTTCCGCCAACGGGTAAAATCTTGTTGTCATTGTTCAATACATCTTTGTGTATCGTGATTTCTAATTTTGTAGAAACACCTTTATCCATTGTATAAATTTCTCCATGATACCCAAAACATACTGTTCCATTAGTTGCCATTGAAAGAAAACGAATAGGATGTGTTTTAAAATCGGTTACTTGCTCAGAATAGGCTGTTCCATCCATTTTACCTTTCCAAATATTGAATGAGCCAGATTTTTCAGATAAGAAATAATACGAATTTTGATCAATGATGATAGGGTTTCTGTCTTCTCCGGTCCAATCTGTCAATTGACGATACGTCTTCATCTGCATGTCATAACAAACGATATCTCTTGCAACAGAAGACACTTGATGTTTTCTCCATTCATTTTCATATCCTTTTACATCTTGAAAAAGCATGTAATTTCCGTCTGAACTATAATTAATTGCTTCAGCACAGATTGATAAATCCATTACTTCACGTCCACCATCAACACTTACAGAATAAACTTCTCCAAGTAAATCGTATGGGAATTGAACCGATTCCTTGCGATCTAAACGGCTCGACATGAACACAATTTCTTTATTATTTGGTTTAAAATCATATGGCATATCATCAGAAGAATGGAACGTCAAACGTGTTGGAACGCCTCCTTCTTTTGCAACGATGAATACATCAAAGTTTCCAAATCTGTTACTTGCAAAAGCGATATTTTTTGAATCATTTGACCAAACCGGCATAAAATCGTACGCACTATGCGATGTGATTTGCTTTGCCTCGCCACCTTTTGCTCCAACAACAAATAAATCTCCTTGGTAAGAAAATGCTATTTGAGATCCATCGGGAGAAATTGCAGAATAACGCATCCATTCAGGACTTGCAAACGTTAAGAATGGCGTTGCGAAAAAGATAAAGGCTATGAATTTTTTCATTTCTTCGTTTTTATTTATGGGGTTGAAAGTACTCTTTATTTTGGTTAATCGATTAAATGGGAAGTGAAAATATAATCCATTAGAAAAACTTACTACTCGCTTTAAAAAATGTAATTTTGAAATTAGTTTTGTCATGATTTTTACAAAAAAAATCTCGCCAAAACACATTTAATTGCGTTCTTTATTCTGGCTAAAACTATTTCACTCCTAGCGG
Source organism: Crocinitomicaceae bacterium (assembly GCA_044338805.1). Classification (GTDB taxonomy): domain Bacteria; phylum Bacteroidota; class Bacteroidia; order Flavobacteriales_D; family Crocinitomicaceae; genus M0103. Next base: position 123 of record JBIIWQ010000223.1, on the reverse strand, counting down.
AGTTTCAATAATAGCCGAAAAAAGTTGCTAATAGTCTTTAAAAACATGTCTGAATCAAAAAAAGAAAAGCACGATCCTTTCGCAGTATTAAGAATTAAGGAATTCAATTTCTTTTTGGCGAAT
>JBIIWQ010000221.1:0-4247 GCA_044338805.1 Crocinitomicaceae bacterium | reverse complement strand
TGATGAAATTAAAATTTGCAACAGATGATTTTTTCAGGATTAATTAGAACGTATTTATATTGAAATAGAATATAATCTGTGCATCTGTGGCATTAACTAGGCTATCCGTCAGAATTCAATACTCTTATCTGCAAAACAACATCCGCCACAGATGCACAGATTGATTTTTGAGCTTAGAACGAATCGTTGTTGAAAGTATATTATAGAAAATTTAAAGTGCTTTGTAAATCGGTCACTAATAACTCACAATTGCTTCCAAGGATTAAAGCTCTGTTATCAGGAATGTGCCCGGATGGAAAATTGAAACCAATTGGAATTTTTCGGTATTTAAAATGGCTTAGAATGATTTCTTCAATTGTTTGGCCGAAGGGTGTATCTGTATCTTGTAGATCTGTCATTCCACCAACAATCAGGCCTTTAATTTTATTAAAAACACCCGCTTTCTCAAAGGCAAAAAGCATTCTGTCTATATGATACAAATGTTCCGCTAAATCTTCTATAAAAAGAATTGTATTGCTATAGTCTATTTGATCATCTGTTCCAAGTAAGCTATATAATATACTTAAATTTCCACCAACAAGTTTTCCTTGAACGGTTCCTAATTTATTGAATTTATCATTAGCGCAGGATATAGAATATTTTTCACCCATTAAAGCCTTTAAAAGAGTTTCCATCGCTTCAGAAGAATTTTTCTCAAAATTGAACGGCATTGTTCCGTGGATGCTAGGAAGCTCAAAGCGCTGAAGACGTTGGTGAAAAATTGTGATATCGCTGTATCCGATTAACCATTTTGGTTCACGCAACATGGACGCCCATTGTATTTGGTCAACGATACGAATGCAGCCGTATCCTCCACGTGCGCAAAATATTGCTTTTACTTCTGGATTATCAATTCCAAATTGGAGATCAGCGAGGCGCTCAGCATCTGTTCCAGAAAAATAATTAAAAGTTCCAAGGCAATGTTCACTAATTAAAACACGAAAACCTTGTTTTTCAAAAAATGCTTTTGCAAAAAGAATATATTCTTTTTCAATTGCTTTTGCTGGTGCTGTAATATAAATTAAATCACCTTTTTTTAGAGATGGGATCGTGTTTTTCACCTTTTTTATTTAATTTTCAAATGTACAATTTATCTTAGAATAGAATGATATCTCCTTATAATGACGATTACTTTATGAAACAAGCGCTGCAAGAGGCTTATAAGGCTTTTGAGCAGGATGAAGTTCCTGTAGGAGCAATAATTGTTGCGAAAAATCAAATAATTGCACGTTCACATAATTTCACAGAACATTTAAACGATGTAACAGCTCATGCAGAAATGCAAGCAATAACAGCAGCAGCTGAGTTTTTAGGCGGAAAATATTTAACAGGATGTACGCTTTATGTAACAGTTGAGCCATGTGTGATGTGTGCAGGAGCACTTTATTGGTCGCAATTAGATAAAGTTGTTTTTGGAACACGAGATGAAAAACGTGGTGCAGGCCGGTATAAAAATGAGTTATATCATCCAAAAACGTTGGTTGTGAATGGGGTTTTAGAAAAAGAATGTTCGGAAGTAATGTTGAAGTTTTTTCAATCAAAAAGAAAATAAGCATTTGTTTCTCCCGCAGAAAACGCGGAAATCCACAGATTGAATACTTTAATTGTCGGCTCTGCGATTTATTACACGGAGTTTGCCGAAATAAACTTTAGAGGAGTCTGAGTTTAATGCAACAAAAAAGGGAACTTTCGCTCCCTTTATCTAAAAATAAATATGTTGATTATTTAAATAACAGAATCAAATAATAAAACCCTGCAGCTAACAATCCACTTACAGGAATTGTAAGAATCCATGCCCATAATAAGTTGATGGTTACTCCCCACCGAACAGCGCTTAATCTTTTTATTGCTCCAACACCGATTATTGAACCGGTAATTGTATGTGTAGTAGATACGGGAATCCCCATGTTTGAAACGGTGAATAATGTTAATGCTCCAGCCGTTTCAGCACAAACACCTTCAAGTGGCGTAACTTTGGTGATTTTGGTTCCCATCGTTTTAACGATTTTCCATCCACCCATTAAAGTTCCAATTCCAATCATGAAATAACATCCAAAAGAAATCCAAAAGGGCATTGTATCTGAATGAATCTTTCCTTTGATTTTAAAACCATCTCTAATTTCCTGTTTGACTACATAATTAGCAAAGACGCCAGCTTTTGAATAATTTTTTGATAATTCTTTATCTTCAAAAATCAGCTCGTCTGTTTCAGAATCGTAAAAACTTTTACCTTTAGAATAAACATGTAATTTACCAAGTTCACTATCTGCTTTTTTGAAAGTTGAGAAGAGATTAGCTTTTGAATAAGTAGACACCAATTTTTCTTCTTTAAAGATCAATTCTTGCGTGTTCATGTCAATTAAATCATCTCCATCAGCATAAAAAACAACATCATTTATTACCCCTGTTTCAGGCTTGAATTTTTCAATTTTTCCCTTTTCGTTGGTGTGTTCTATTTGAATTAGTTCCGAAACCTGAAGATTTTTATCAACGGAAATATTTTCTTTACGGGCATAGTTTCCATAAACCATTAAAGCTGCACAAATGATTCCCATTACTTTTTGTGAATCTGCTCCACCGTGTCCTAATGAAAAGGCAGCAGAAGATAAAAGTTGAAGGCGTTTATACATGTGTGACTCTCGCATTGCTGTTTGTCTTTTGCCATAAAAAACTTGGTAGCCAAGATACGTTAAACCTGTTACGCCCATCATGATAACAACAATCCACATCATTGCTGGTTTTACATCCATGTATTCAACCATGTATTGCATTAAATAGATTACTCCACCAGTTAAAAGGCCGTAACTTACCATTTTCCAAGCAAAATTTCTACTGATAGTAATCAAAGCAAAGATAAAAGCGATTATTCCCCCAATAATTGGAGCAAGAAAGATGAAAGCGATAACTTTAAATATTTCTGCTGTATTTACTACATCAAATCCGGCATGAGCGATAGCGGCGCCTGCGAATCCTCCAATTAAAGTATGTGAAGATGAAGAAGGGATTCCAAACCACCAGGTTAATAGATTCCAAAAAGTTGCGGCTAAAAGTCCAGCTAAAATCACCCAAAGATCAATTGCTCCGTTATCAACAGTTTTTGCAACTGTATTTCCAACGCTCATATCAAACACCCAAAAAGCCATTATATTAAAAGCAGCAGCCCAAAGAACCGCTTGAAAAGGCGTTAAGACTTTTGTTGATACAACTGTAGCAATAGAATTTGCAGCATCGTGAAACCCGTTGACCAAATCAAATAAGAGGGCTATAACGATTACTACGATTAGTAATGTAAACATATAAAAATGTATTAAAAAAGTATATACTGGTTAAGCGTACTTAACAACAATTGATTCAATTACATTTCCCGCATCTTCACATTTATCTGTAACGATTTCCAGAACTTGATAAATTTCTCGTTTCTTGATTAATTCTTTGAAATCAACATTTGAATCGAATAATTTCTCGATGCTTAAATCAAATAAATCATCTGCACTATTTTCTGCACTGTTTATTTTAATCACGCACTCAATAATTTTTTGGGTGTTTTTCAAATTTCTTAATTCAACAACAGCTTGGTTTACTGCCAAAACGGCAATTAAAATAGCGTCTGCTGTTTTTTTCATTCCTGTATCTTCGGTTGGATCAATTTTATAAACGTTGATTTTTTTAGCAGAAGCATACATGTAATCTGCGATATCATCCAATGCAGATGCCAAACTGTGAATATCTTCGCGGTCAAAAGGGGTAATAAAGTTTCGGCCTAATTCTAAAAAAATATTGTGTGTGATGTTGTCGTTTAAATGCTCTAACTCTTCCATTTCTTTTACTAGAACTCCTCGAACTGCATATTCGGGTTCGTTCATCACAGCAACTAACTTTTTTGCCAAGATTTCTAAATTGCCACTTGCTTCTTCGAAAAGAGTGTAAAATACTTTGTCTTTCGGTAAAAAGAATTTTAAGATACCTGATGCCATAATCGTCTATTTTTTTGGCAAATGTATCTTAATATTTCCTTTCAAATTCAAATGCGTTTGTTTTTTAACGTAAAGTTAACCTTGGTCAAAAAATATTCTCATCAAGCGGGGTAAATCAATTGTAAACCAATGAACTATAAAATGGTGTGTTTACCGAATGTTAAGCCAATGTTAATTAAACTCGAGGGCTTTTGAAATTATAAATCATTAAAAAAGAGTGGTTTAATATTTTCA
>JBIIWQ010000220.1:0-4251 GCA_044338805.1 Crocinitomicaceae bacterium | reverse complement strand
GTATAATATCCCAGGCTCTACAGTAATTCCTGTTGCAGCTTTTACAGCAACATCAACAAGTATTTGTGAAGGTCAATCAGTTTCTTTCAATGATCTTTCTACAAACACTCCAACAACTTGGCAATGGGATTTTGGGGATGGAAACAGTTCAATACTGCAATCACCAAGTAATACATATTCAACTGCTGGTAATTATACAATTACATTAACAGCTACTAATAGCGCTGGTTCAAATGTTTCAACTTTGACAAACTATATAACTGTTCTAGATTGTTTATCTTTAGAAGCTATCGAAATGAATGGTTTCGCTATTCTTCCTAATCCAAATGACGGTAATTTTACTTTAATTGGATTAGAAATAGGTTCTGAATTTGATGTTTTTGATTTGCACGGTAAATTAATAAAACATGCAACCACTGAGTTTCAAGAGCAAGTGATAAATCTTGAAAATGTTCGGTCAGGAATATACTATCTGCAATTGGTTAAAAATGGTCAAATTAGACAGGTGAAGATGGCAATATTATAAGTTTAAAAAACAATAAAAAGAAAGCCATTTATCTATTGATGAATGGCTTTCTTTTTTAATTAACTTGAACAAATACGGTTGCTCAACCATGAAATTATTTGTGATTACTGATAAACTTTTGACTGAACAGAAATCGAGAAATAGTCGATTAGACTATTATTTAATTACTTCTTCCTAATATAAATATGCTTACTGTTTTTCTTACCAGTATCACGTTCGTCAATTTCAAAGATATTCATGCTTTTAATCAAAGGGAACATTTTAGCAAAACCATAATTTCGTGGATCAAAGTCAGGTTTCTTTTTTAGAACTAAATTCCCCAATTCACCCAAAAATGTCCATCCGTTTTCATCTGCCAAATCAGCAACACTAAGCGTTAATAATTTAATCATTTCAGGATCAATTTTACTTAGTGGAGTATTTTTGACAGGAGTTGAATTCTTTGCTGTACTCTTTTTACCATTTACTTCATGAACTTCAAGTTGTGGTTTCAAAATTTCAATGTAAATGAATTTATCGCATGCTGTTATGAAAGGCAAAAGTGTTTTCTTTTCACCAATTCCGATAACTTTCATTCCAGCTTCTCTCAGCCGAGTTGCAAGTCGCGTAAAATCGCTATCACTTGATACAATGCAGAAACCATCTACTTTTCCCGTATAAAGGATGTCCATAGCGTCAATTATCAATGCACTATCAGATGCGTTTTTTCCAGTAGTATAACTGTATTGTTGAATCGGTGTGATGGCGTTTTCAAGTAATACCTTTTTCCATCCAGCCACATTGGGTGTTGTCCAATCGGCATAAATTCGTTTGAAAGTAGGTGTGCCATATTTGGCAATTTCTTCAAACATTTCTTTTACATACGTATATGAAACATTGTCAGCATCTATTAATACTGCAAGTTTTAAATCTATTTTTTTTTCCATAATTCATTATTTCAAATTAGCTATTTGAGCTCTTTTTTTAATAAAGAAAATATCAGAAATTGAGATCGTAGATTGGTTAAATTTTTTGAAAATGTATTGACCAATCATCATTAGCATTCTTTAAAGCTAGTTAAAAGAATTGAAAAAAGGATATTATACAATTATTTTGATTTCAATAAAGATTAATAAATAGGTCATTTTTCCCAGCAAATTGATCTGAATTCGGCATTTTAAAAAATCTTCACCTTGAATTTTGTAATTGCTGGTTATACCTCCTAATTAGCCAAGAGATATACAGTCTTCACTTAATAATTGCGAAGTCATATCAGCGCCGCACGTGCCATGATCAAAAACATATATATTTTCTCCTTGGAATTTATATTCTTTCACATTCGCCCCATTTTCACAACAGTGCACTTCAAATTCTGTTATTTTATTTTTTATGCAAGTTGGCAATTTATACTTTATTGGTTGACAACTTGTTAGAGCAAGTATGAAAAATATTGAAAGCATAAATGTGAATTTCAATTTGCTGTTTTAAGCGTTTTCTGACGAACGAAATAATAATAGTTTTATTGAAAATACGTAAAGTTTCAATTCCTCAATTTTTTCTGTTTTTATGTTATTGCTTTCATTATTTTTGAACCTATATAATTAGAATTATGAAAAGCCTCATTTCCATCTTATTTCTTTGCCTTATTTCTTTGAATCTTTTATGTCAAAATACAACTAAACCAAAATTAATTGTTGGAATTGTAATTGATCAAATGTGCTACGAATATTTGTACCGTTATCAAGATAAATTTAGTGAAAACGGCTTTCGTAAAATAATGGAAAACGGCACTAATTGTCGAAATACACAATACAATTATGTCCCTACATTTACAGGGCCAGGTCATGCTTCAATTTACACTGGAACGACTCCAAATAATCATGGAATTGTTGCGAATGATTGGTTTGAACGTGAGACAGGGTCAGTAATTAATTGCGTTGATGATTTAAAGGTCAAACCTGTTGGAACATCGTCATCTGATGGGCTTTGTTCACCACATCATTTGAAAACAAATACAATTACAGATCAATTAAAGCTAACATATCCAAATGCAAAGGTAATTTCCATGTCAATAAAAGATCGTGGAGCTATCTTGCCAGGCGGACATCTCAGTGATGGTTCGTACTGGTTTGATTATTCATCAGGAAAATTCATCACCAGCTCATTTTTCGAGAATGAGTTACCACAATGGCTAATAGATTTTAATGCCAAAGATGCGGTTGGTAATTACATGAAACAAACGTGGAATACGTATTTAGATATTGCAGCATACAAGGAAAGTGGACCAGATAATTCCCCTTATGAACATTTGTTGCCCGGAAAAACTTCTCCTACTTTTCCTTATAATTTGCAAGAAATGACAGGTGGCAAGGCAAACAATGAATTGTTTGTTGAAACGCCATTTGCTAATTCTTATTTGACTGATTTAGCAATCAATTCATTAAAAGGTGAATGTTTAGGAACTGATCAACAAACAGATATGCTCTGTATTAGTTATTCTACTCCTGATATTGTTGGGCATTCATTTGGACCTTATTCAATTGAATTGGAAGACGTTTACATTCGGTTAGATTTGGATTTAGCCAAACTTATCAAGCAATTGGAAGAAACTGTTGGGAAAGATGAGTTTGTGTTGTTTTTGACAGCTGATCATGCTGTTGTTCCAGTTCCACAATATTTAATTGACAAGAAATTACCTGGAGGTTATGTTTTTCTTACTGAACCGATGTTAAAATTGAAAAAAGAACTTGTCTCTAAATATGGCAAGGATTTAATCTTGGATCAAAAGAATTTGAATATTTATTTAAATCATCCATTGATGGATTCCTTGAAATTAGATTGGAATGAAGTAGCTGAATATGTTGCAACGAAAATAGCATTATGGGAAAATGTGAAAGTTGCATATACGGCTGATGAGTTATTGAATACAGGAAATGACAATGAATGGAAAGATATGGTTCGCAGAGGTTATCATCCGAAAGAGAGTGGTGACGTTTTGTTTTTATTGGAGCCAGGTTATTTACCAAAGACTGTTGATTCAGATTTAGCTAGAAAAGGAACGAGCCATGGTTCTGCATTTAATTATGATACTCATGTTCCATTGATTTGGTTTGGGAAGGATGTGCCTAAGCAAGAAATTTTTCGGAGAATTAATGTCACCGATATCTCTGCAACATTAACACATTTACTTTATTTACAAAGAAATGGTTCTATGACAGGTGAACCAATCTTGGAATTATTGAACCGTTAAAGCATTAATGGTTTTAAGAATGTCCTCAGGTGATAAATATATATTCATCTTGAATTGTTTGTATTTGAAAGTTGCGTTAGATTCATTTTGAACATAATTTGACCAATCAAAAAGCTGCCAACCTAAACCTCGGTTAATAGTGTTTAAATCGATTTCTTTCTCAAATTTGGCTTTCGTTTTTTTACTGGAATAGGAAACTCCGCGCGCTATTATTCCAAATAATGAACGCGACTGATAGTCAGAAAAGTGTGAAAATTCATGCGCAAACAAACCAATTTTAGCATTAAACGGAATGTTGTTAAATGAAATAATACTATCTGATTTATTTGTGTTGATTCGAATGACATAAGTCCGGTTACTTTTTTTCGAAAACAGTAAAGAACTAATTGTTGGACGAGCATTAAGAGTAGTTTTGATTTCTTTTCCTTTGAAAATTATTTTACTATCACTTAATTCTGGAAAAAAACTGAGTGCAATTAAGACGGACAATTCGTCG
>JBIIWQ010000019.1:0-14361 GCA_044338805.1 Crocinitomicaceae bacterium | reverse complement strand
GGTCTAGATCAAAAGGACGAGAAGCAGTTTCTGGTGAGTCATTTCTTGTAGAAAGTGCTCTTAAAGCATTGAATCCACCCATTCCCATTTCGTTTACTGCGGCTTCAGAACCTCCTGTAACAAAAGCATCAGCTTTTCCTAAACGAATGTAATTGAATGCATCAATAATGGCATTTGTTGCAGAAGCACAAGCCGAAACAGTGACGAAGTTAGGTCCACGTAATCCATATTTAATTGAAATATGACCAGAAGCAATATCTGCAATCATTTTCGGAATAAAGAATGGATTAAAACGAGGCGTTCCATCTCCAGAGAAGAAGTTTTGAGCTTCATCTTGAAAAGTTTTAAGCCCTCCAATTCCAGAACCCCAAATAACACCTATTCGGTCTAAATTAGGGTTTGAATCTAATAGTGCAGAATCCGCCATAGCTTCCGTTGCGGAAACCATAGCGTACTGCGAAAATTGGTCTAATTTCCTTGCTTCTTTCTTGTCGATAAACTCTTCGACATCGAAATTTTTTAATTCGCAAGCAAATTGTGTTTTAAACAAAGTTGCATCGAATTGCTTTATTGGTGCAGCTCCACTTGTTCCTTTTAGCAACGCATCCCAGTATTCACCTAATGTGTTTCCAATAGGCGTAAGGGCACCCATACCTGTAACAACAACTCTTTTTAATTCCATAGAGAAATTCTTTGTAAAACCAATAACTATTTCAATTAGTTAGCGTTCTCTTCAATATAAGAAACCGCGTCACCTACTGTTTGAATGTTTTCAGCTTGATCGTCAGGAATTGCGATATTGAATTCTTTTTCGAATTCCATAATCAATTCTACTGTGTCTAGAGAGTCAGCTCCTAGATCATTTGTAAAAGACGCTTCGTTTGTTACTTCGGTCTCTTCAACTCCTAATTTATCTACGATAATAGAAATTACTTTTGCTTTGATATCAGACATTACTTATTAATTTAAGGGTTAATCAGGGTGCAAAGAAAAAAACAATGCACTAGAAAACAAAATTATTTACTCATATAATTCAATTACTTGCTTTTTTCCTTTTCTTTTTAGGTTGGGAACACGAGTCTTTTCGGCTAGAAATCCTAAAGGAATTGATAAAAAAGGACATTCATTTATTGGTCGATTTAATGTTTTTGGCTTTAATTTTTAATGCGCATTTCGTGTACGTAAACACAATGTGATCAACTGTTTGCTTGGGAGTAAGTATGAGCCCAACATTGTTTTCAATTTTTTCAGATTTCAAATAACATGCTGGAATTTCATATTATACTTCCTAATTAAGATTGCTACAATTTAAAGGTGAATCGCATTAAATTCTTTTTAAAAATTTATTACCATTCGCTAATTTTCAATTTTATATGCTAAATGTATATTTATCCTTTCTAAATTTGCACCATGATTAAAAAGCGATTGGCACTCTTTATTTCTGGAGCAGGCAGTAATGCCTTGAATATTATCGATTATTTTCAAAATCATTCACAAATTGAAGTTGGGTTTGTCTTGTCAAACAATGAAAATTCGCCAGCTATTGCGGCAAGTAAAGCAAAGTCAATCGACGTTTTTGTATGTTCAAATAATGAAGTTTTAGACGGTAAATATTTAATTGATTTGTGTCAAGATCAAAATATCGATTACATTATTCTTGCTGGATATTTGAAACTAATTCCAGGTGATTTTATCCAACGCTATTCAGATCGAATTATCAACGTTCACCCTTCTCTTTTGCCAAAATATGGAGGAAAAGGGATGTATGGTGAAAATGTGCACACTGCTGTTTTAGCAGCAAATGAAAAAGAATCGGGAATCAGCATTCATCTTGTAAACGAAAAATTTGATGAAGGAAGATTGTTGGCGCAATTTCATTGTCTTTTGTCGAATGAGGATTCGGTTGCTACTTTAAAGAAAAAGATTCAATATCTAGAACATTCTTATTTTCCGGCAGTTATAGAAAAAACCATTTTATCTGAAAATTATGTATGACTATTTTAATGGTTTTAGTTGGGGAGAAATCTTTAAAGCTACAACTGTACTTTTTGCTGTTATTGATATTGTTGGATCCGTTCCAATTATCATCAAATTAAAAGAATCTACTGGAATGATTCATGAAGCACGCACAAGCACTGTTTCATTCTTTATTATGCTTGGATTTTTGATTCTAGGTGAAAGTATCTTAAAACTTTTTGGTGTTTCTATCGAAGCATTTGCTGTTGCAGGTGCATTGATATTATTTGCAATGGCTTTAGAGATGATTCTAGGTGTTCGTTTATTTCGTGATGAAGTAAGTGGTAAAACGGCAAGTATTGTGCCTTTAGCTTTTCCTATTATAGCAGGAGCTGGAACAATGACAACACTCGTATCGTTAAAAGCAGAATTTGAAAACATCAACATTATTATTGCAATAATCGTAAATGTTATCATAATATATTTAGTATTAAAATCGACCAAGAAAATTGAACTACTTCTCGGTGAAGGTGGTATCGCCATTCTTAAGAAAGTATTTGGAATTATTCTTCTTGCGATTGCTGTGAAATTGTTTGCGACGAATTTGAAAGAATTGATGTAAGGGTTGAATTAAACCAAATGTTGGTATAAAACTCGTTAGAATTTGATTATAAATGAGAGAACCACACATTATTTAGTTGTGTAATTTCAGTGTGTAATTTTGGGATTCATGTAAAAGTGAATTACTCCAAAAGTGTCAAAATCAATACCGTAATTAATTCGGCGAAAACGACCCTTCACCTTCTCTCACTTCCATTCCAAATGCGAATTTTTTCTCAGATATGATTTTACCTTTTTCATCGTAGACAATGAATCGTCCGTGTTTTTGACCGTCTTTAAAGTCCATTTCTTCCAAAAGTGCTCCTTTTCTATCATACATTTTCATAGTTCCATTCAGCTCTCCATCTTTGTATTGAGAAACAACTGCAGGCATTCTTCCTCCAGGGTAATATGCAATCCATTCACCATCTTTTTGTCCTTCTTTGTAAGATCCTTCTTCCGTCTTTTTGAAGTCCTTGCTAGAGTAGGAAGAAGACAATCCATCTTTTTTACTGTCCAATCGAACACGATTTTTCATAATGTCATCTTCGATTTTAGATTTCTCCTTAAAAATCTTGTAATTCACTGCTTCTTTAGGCTTCCCATTATCAAAATAATCCGTCCATTCAGCAACCTTTAAGTTGTCTTCATATTTACCTGTTAACTTCAGTTTCCCTGTGTCATAAAAGGAAGTCCATTCGTCGTTTAACAGACCATTTTTAAAAGTAGCTTTATTCTTTAAGATTCCATTCTCCCAATAATTCAGCCATTCGCCTTCTTCTTTCCCTTCCTTGTAATCACCTTTCATCAATAACGTTCCGTCTTCATACCACGTTTGCCAAGTTCCATCTTTTACGTCATTTTTAAAACTTCCATCTTTGAATTTTTGACCGTTTTGATACAAATAAGTCCATTGTCCTGTTTTTAAACCTTCTTTGTAATGCGCGTTATAAGAAAGTTCTCCTGATGGATACCAATATGTCCAATCACCATGTTGAAGATCATTTTCAAATGAACCTTCCATATCTCGATTTCCAGTATTCGTATACCATTTCCAAACACCAGCTTTTTTGCCATCCTTATAAAAACCATGAACATTTAATTTTCCATTGTCATAGAAATATTTGTATTCCCCATTAAGTTCACCATTCTTATAATTACTGATTTTTTCAGTCTCGCCAGTATAATAAGCATACGTCCATGTGCTATCTTTTTCACCCTTTTTAAAAAAACCAATAAGTGTGTTATATCCATAAATACTGATTTCTTCGAATGGACCATCTTTTAAACCATCTTTATAATTATACCATTCTTTAACCGTTCCAGTAGTGTAATATGTTGACAATTCTCCTGTTCCATCGATAATTGTTTGGGTATGATCAGGGTCAGATAACCAAAATGCCATAACATGATTCACACCTCCTTTGACTTCTTCGATTGATTTTTCTCTTCCATCGAAGTAATAATAGGTCCATTTACTGATTGGTTCATTCAGTTTATATTGACCTACAATTGACAATTTTCCATTTTCAAACCATTCTTTGTAGGTGCTATCTTGTTGATTTAGATAAAAATATCCTTCTTGTTTTGGCTTTTTATTAGAGTAATACAAGACCGTTTTTCCGTGCAACATGTCCTTATAATAAGTGCGTTCTTCTTCTAAAACACCCAAACGATCATAATACAACCATTTACCATGTTTCTCATTTGTTTCGCCTGTTTCATCTTTAAAATAGGCTCCTGAAGCTTGAAGTTGCGTTTTATTAAAATCCCAAAAAAGACTCGTTTTTTTGGTTAGATTTACTTTTAGTACCTCTTGACAAAAACTAATAGAAAAGGTGATTAAAAATAAAATTGAGAGAATTGTTTTCATGCTAAAATATTAGAAAAATATAATTCAATTATAAGAAATTGTTACACAGTACCAATGATTCCCTGTATAACCAATACCACGCCAAAAACGACAAAAACAATTCCAATCAAATGATTCAGTGTTACTAATAATTTATCAGTAACAAAAGGTCGCAATTTTTTTGCGCCAAAAATCTTTAACAAGTCAAAGGAGAAAAAAGTTATGAGTATTACTGCTAAAAAGTACAGAATCGAATTTTCATGACTTTCGGCATAGTTGGAATTTTTTGCTCCTAAGGTCATTACGCTGAACCAATAAAAAATAACCATTGGGTTAGCGAAGTTCAATAAAAACCCTTTTAAAGATAACATTACGTAATCACTTGAATTTTGAATTACGTTACCTACTTCATCCACTTTCATTTCTTTGGCTTTCTTAAAAAAGGTAATTATACCATAAATTAAAAATAAAATCCCACCAATTAATTTCAAGATTCCTTGCTTCTCACCTGCAATTAAAGACGACACTTGAGAATAAAAAACATACGCTATTAAGATGTATACAACATCACTAATAAAGACACCTAAGTCAAACATTAATGCTGCTCGAACACCTTTACGAATACTCGTTTCGAGTAAAACAAAGAAAACAGGACCTATCATTATACTTAGTATAAACCCAGTTACAATCCCTTTTAATATTAATTCAATCAAAACTTTTAGTCTTTATACAAAAATAGCTTTTCAAAGTTGGAAAACCGATACAAAATCAACTTTCTATTCAAATATTCGAAAAAATATTGAGGTTTTCTTGAAAATTGGCTGAAAAGTTTCGAAAGATGTTTAACTTTGTTCACGAAAACGGCACTATTTAGCGTGTTTATTGTTTTTGAAAATTGGTGAATTATGAAAATTGCTGCAGCAAATATTAAGTTAGACGAGATCATCGGTAAAGTTGAAAAAAAAGGTTTGAAAGCCGCTAAACTGATTGATGATTTAAAAGAATTGAGAGAATACGCTTTGAAAGAGCAAGATCCTTTAGTTACAAAAGTTCTTCGTTTGACTTACGAATATATTGGTGAAAAAGACAGCTTTGATGTTCAAGCTCAATACGAAGAGGATGAAGAAGGAAATGAATATCCAATCGAAATTGACGCGAAAGAAAATTTACTTTATATTTTGAATTTGTTAAAAAATGCAGATCACAAAATTAACCGTGAAGAAATTAAAGATTATAGAACAGCATTGAAATTGGAATTATATTAATTCTAAAATTGCTTATATCTGAAACACCTGCTTTTGTAGGTGTTTTTTTTGACGTCTATTTATCTCTGTTAGATTTTATTGAGGTTGCAAAAAACAATTAATTTTTTTCATTGACACCCAACCTTTTAATAAACCCTTGCGTCTATATAATTGTTGAAGCAATAACGATTGTGTTCAACACTGGTTTTATTTCCTTGCAGGTACCTGAAAAGAACTTCATTCTCTACCATCCTTTATTGGGTTTTAGTCTTCCAGAAGTTCTTTTCAGGTTTTTTTATGCGGTTTTGTTTACCTGGGATTTGTTTTGTCATGGTCCGCCATATGGCGGACCATGACAAAACGGACATGGGATTACAGCTATCGTTGCGAAGATTAAACTCCTCCGGAGTTTTTAGAAACAGATGTTGGTGATTATGACCATTTTGATATTAGGCACTGCAAAGGTAAAGCCCAATTTGTTTTTTATCAAACATTACTTAACCTTCCTCCCCCCTTTCAATCACAATACAAGCAATAATTAAACTGCGCTTTCGTATCGTGTGTAAAAGGTAATTCTTTGTCATAAATTTGCTCGCATAATTGTGCTACAAAATCTGGAAAGAGATTGATGAGTTCTTCTACTGATGAAGTTTTTGAAGACAAGGGAAAAGTTCCATCTTTGATGTTAATCAAGGAATAAATACTGGCTTCGGCTGGAAGTTCACCATAATTTTCTCGGTAGAGATAACAGTATAATGCAAGCTGCAAAGCATGTTTGGTTCCAACAAAGGTTTTGATTAAATCTTCGTTGATTTTTTTAACGACAACATCATCTTCTTTTACTTTTCCAGATTTGTAATCAATGATTCGAATTTTACCTCCAATGGAATCTATTCGGTCTATGAATCCTTTAAAACGCAAAGTTTTCTTTTCACCTAAAACCTCAATTTCCATGTCCGCTTTTAGCTCCAGCTCCAAATATTCAATGAACACCATTTCCGTTTGTGATGCAATGAACTTCTTTTCTTGCTCTAAAATCCTTTTCGTTAATTCGAGTGCCATTTGGTAACTCAATAAGTTCTTTCCGGATGAAAAAGCATCTTTGTCCTCGTTGAAGTATTTCAAAAACTCTTTGGTAATCAATCCTTCATATTGCTTCAACATCTTGTCAATATCCATTGAAGTTAGGTTCTTGGGTTTCGCAGCTTTTAATACTCCTTGCTTATCGTGTCGGGCAAAAGGCGTGTACATTTCTTCCAAAACATTATGAATAAATGTTCCAAACGTGTTGCTTTCCACTTCTTCCTCGATTTCAGTTTCTTCTCCAAATTCCATCACATAGCGGTAATAAAAATCAAGCGGACAACTCAAATATTTATTAAGGGTTGAGGCCGAAACCGATTTGTCGAACATGTCGTCAATTCGCTTTAATATTTCATCTGTTTTATGAATTTCTTGAACGGATTCTGTTTCACTCGTTTTGTTTGGAATGGTATAAAATTGCTTACCGATTGTAATCAGCGGATTGATTCGACTCAATTCTAACTCTAATTGCAATAAATAACGGCTCGCTTCATTGCTTCCAATACTTTCTTGTGCGCTGGTGTAGGTAACCCACATATCGGTGCAATGGTGCAATAATCGATAAAAATGGTGTGCAAAAAGTCCTTGTTTGTCTCTTGGCGTTGGCAAATTAAAATACCCTCTTAAATCCATTGGAATCATTGTTTGAATTGGATTTGTTGGAGGCATTTTACCTTCGTTTAATCCTAAAACAATGATTTTTTTGAAATCAAGTAAACGGGTTTCCAAGAGTCCCATGATTTGTAAACCTTCCAACGGATTTCCGTGATAAGCAATTGATTTCGTATTCCAATGTTGTTGAAATAAATGCCTAAAACTTTTAAGTGACATTATTGGTAATCCTTCTTTTACCAGGTTTTCAAAATCCAATAATGCTTGATCAAATCCTTGAACAATTGCTTTTTCAAATGCATCTTCATCAGATAGATTACTGAATAATAGTTCATTCAAAGAACGAATTGCCAACATTGCAATTTCCCAATTTCCCGCCCAATTTTGAGTTAATTGCGCTAAAATAGCATCTGGTACAGCACCAATTTTGATTTTTGTGACCGTTTGGAAAATGCTATTTTTTCGAATAAGTTCCGTTTCCAATTGTGTAATCGCAACTTTTTCTTCCTTTTTTAAAACAGCTGTTAGAAAAGGATGATTCCACATTTTTTGTAAATCATGAATGTAAATTGCTTCCGATTTAAACCGTGTTTTATTTTCTTGAATAGAGAAAATTAAATCAACCCACGTTCGTAAAGAAGTGTTTTTTAACGGCAATCCAAGCGTAATATTTGCTTGACCAATTTTCTTTGAAAGATTGCGTAAAAGTGGCGCAATCAAACTTTCATCCGCTAAAAGAACAAGTGTTTCATCAATCTCTTCTTTTGAGAATTGTTCGAGAATTGTTGCTGCAACTTTTACTTGTCCCGTTTGCTGCGCACATTCAATAATTTCAATGTGCTTTGTTGAATTCTTTAAATTATCTTCTACAAAAGGTAACGCTTTCATGTCCAACTCCTTTTTAAAATCCCTCAAAAACCTTCCGGCTTCATGACTTGGATTGTCCAAATAATATTTATCTGCATTGATGAGAATATGTGCGCGACCCATGCGCTCCAATTGCTTCATGATGGACATTTCTGCCGGAGAAAGTGCATTGAAACCCGCAAACAAAAAATGGCGTTCTTTATCCGCTTTAAAAACAACATCTAAATTTTCGGAAAGAAAACGGTATGCTTTTCCCATGTAACAGGAATTCTCCTTGTCCAAAACTTCGTTTAGTCGTTTATAGTAATCTGGCAAACGATCCCAAAATTCCATGAAACGTTTTTGACCTTCACTCAATGTTTCATCGCCAAAACTCCAGTTTTCAATTTCTTTAATGTCTGCGAGGTTCTTAAATACTTGTTCAGATGACAATAAATACCGATCAATTTCATCGTAATCGGAAAGTAAAATGGTACCCCACGACATGAATTCGTCAAAGGACTTATCTTTCTCATTGGTCAAATTTTCCAATTGAACCTTAAATAATTTGACAAGAACACGTGTTTTATCGATGACGGTTTTATCAGAAAGGTTTCTAACCCATCGATCGATTGTAATCATTTCAGGAGCAAGAATTGGCTTTTGATAGGTTTTGAATAACGATGCAGCAATGTATTTTTTAGCACGTTCGGAGGGTAAAACAATCGTAAGGTGTTTTAAATCCAAATTCTGTTCATGAATATATTCGGCAATTTGGTCTGTGAAAGTCATATGCATTTATTAGTCTCAAATATAGTCTAAAACGATTAATGCTTATCCGTTTGTTTCCCCTAGTTTTCTTTTGTCATGGTTTTTATCAAAAACACATGCCTAAACTAAATTTCGATCATTATTCCCGACGGATTTCATCCGTCGTTACAAACATTTCACTCCTACGGAGTTTTATGCGGAACCAAAACGAATAACCATTACACTGTTTTTATTGGTTAATAGTATTTATAATTTGAAACAGTCAGCCACAGATGCACAGAAAAATTTGATTATATCCAGATTAATTGGATAAACTATTGTTGGATTTAGCTTTGAATAAATCCATTGGAACATAATCTGTGCATCTGTGGCAAAAAATAAGTATGTCAAATAAACTATGAAGAACAAGTCTATTGCGATTTATTTTTTTGTCAAAAAGCCCCAATATGTTGAACGATTCAAGGTGTGAGCAGTAATTGTTGGATATGCTTCTAAAAAGGACGCAGGGAATTTTATTTTCTTCTTTTTTTCCCACGAGGATTTATACGCAGCAATTTTATCTTCATAAATTTCTATGAAATCCATTGTTTGTTTGGTATGTGTTCGCCAAAAACGGTAATCAGCTACTTTGCCATTCAGTTTATTCCATTTTATTCGTTCAGAAATCAGCCAATTGCGCCAAAGTTGATCGATGTCGTTTCTTAAAAAAAGAGGATTAAAATTGCTGATTAAAACATTTCTAATTCCGTTATCCACAAAATAGATTACGTGACTTTTTTTCAATTCGTATCGGTGTTCATTATAGTAAGTTGGAATGCGAATTAAAATAAATGATCGTTCCAATAAATCAATATAACGTTCAACCGTTTCATTGTCCAAATCACACTTTTCTCCTATTTCATTATACGAAATTGGTTCACCAATATTGAAGGAAATAATTTGCAGCATGCGCAACAATTTATCCCCTTTATTGATTCGATCTGTGACGCCAAGATTTGTGAAAATGACTTCATTTACCATCTCACGAAGCGTCAATTCTGCATGTTCTAAA
Source organism: Crocinitomicaceae bacterium (assembly GCA_044338805.1). GTDB lineage: Bacteria > Bacteroidota > Bacteroidia > Flavobacteriales_D > Crocinitomicaceae > M0103. Next base: position 4,346 of record JBIIWQ010000019.1, on the reverse strand, counting down.
TCTTCTGTTACTGCAGGATAATTTCCATAAATCAAGCGTTGTTCTAATAATTTCTCTTCTTCTGGTAAGGTGTTTTTCTGCGCTAATTCGTAAAAAGTTGTAGGCAACAAATTAATTTCTAATCCTTGAATTTGAAGCACTTCTCTCAAAACCTCATCAATCAATGGCTCGTAAGAACAACATAAAATAAGTGTTGTATTGATTTCTCCTGATAGTAAAATCTCAATTATATCTTGTAATTTTTCCAAATATTGCGCTTCATGAATCACTACAAAACGACTATTTTGAAAAATATCTTTTAACGATTCAAGAGAAATTTGATCAAATTGTTTCTTGATTTTCTTGTCAGAAACATTGAATTCAATCGCTGAAAAATTGAGTTCATTCAAGCAATTTAAAACCGCCGTTCGCTTGCCAACTTTACGTGGACCAGTCAGTAATATAATTCGATTGTTTGCAATATTTTCTTTTAATTGGAGGAATTGAATGCGCGTAATCATGATAATAGATTTTAAACAAATCTAGCATAAAACATCAATTAATCGCTTTTATTTCTTGAATTTTGCGTTTTTAAAGTAAAAACACACTGAGTATTACTCGAACCAAACCTTGCTGAAGAATAATTTTGGTCGGTTAGAATTCATGAATTTATTACCACCATACGCTTTGACGATGAGCAAATATTTGTCGCTTTGTAACAAACGAACCCATTGCATTCCTTCTGGGTACGTATCAGATAAACCTTCATAAAAATCAGTTCCATTATCTGAATAGGTGTGCTTATAATTTGTTGCATTTGGACTCGCAATATAAATTGCAGCTTGCTCTTCCAACGTTAAAGAACCATCAATTGGAATCAATTCAATTGAATAGGTATTGCCTTGTCCCATTTCTCTATAAACCAAAAAAGGATGGTTATCCCAAATTTTTAATTCCAATGGTTTTCCAGGGAAAACTGCTTCAATTCCAATGGTATCGTTTACATAGGTAAAAGTTCTTTGGGAGCGGACATTTTTCTTTTCTGGAATCATTTCATCTGAAAATGTTGCAGGAATAAATCTCAAATGATATCCTTTTTTTCGAAGCAAATTAATAATGCCTGTTTCTCCAGCCAAGTGACCGGCACCGACAGCACAAAATACAGCGTTCTTTTTAATCAATGTATCAATACCTTTAGCCATTATATGATTTCTATTGACAATAATGTCTTCATATAAACCAGGATACATCGACATGTTTGCTCTCATCACTCGATCTATTGTACTTATATCTCCTGTGAGATAGATTTCAAGCATTTTATCTTGCGTAAGATTTTGAGTATTCTTCCCTATAACTGTATTATCAGTATTTATCCAACCAGAACCAAGGTCTAATTGATCTTGTACATCTTCTAATGGATAAAATTGTTTGTTTGAATTATGGCAGTATTCCAAAAAATAAGCATCTAAAAATTGAGGCATCCCATCTTCATCGCCATAAATTGTTTTGGAAGCATTGTCAGAGGAAGTGTAAGGAATTCCTTTATTGTCGAATAACATGAGCACTTCTTCTTTGCGCGTATCCCAATCTTCAAACATGGCAAAAACATCCGTTTCAAGTACAATAGCCTGGCTTTTATCTAAAGCGAAATAAGTGGAATCTGAGAGGCGAAAAATACGTTTGTCATTCGAATGATAATTCCCATACAAATAGCTTTTTTGATTCAAACCATTTCCTGATATTTCCCATAAAAGTTCGTTTTCACTTTGGTTTGATTGAGCCAAAGAAATGGTTGTTAAAAAACCCATTAAGCAAAACAAACTAAATATCCTTTTATTCATATTCTTCATTCGTTAATTAAAAGTAACGCTTCTCACACAATAATCATACAATTAATCATGCTCAGACAATTATTTGCTCGATATGCTGATCTCCAAAAGCATAAGGAATATATGCCAAAGAAGGAATTTCTTTCGTTATCAATATTGGCGATTTTCTCCCCAAAGCAATTTTCCCATGTGTTTCACTCAATCCCATTGCATAAGCAGCATTTACGGTTAACGCATTCAATGCTTCTTCTGGAGTCATTTTCATTTTAGCACACGCCAAAGACCAAACAACGCCTAAATTTCCTGTTGGTGTTGTACCAGGATTAAAATCACTTGCGAGTGCAACAGGTAAACCGTTTTCCATCATTAACCGCGCATTCCCAAAAGGAATACTTATAAAATGTGAACAGCTTGGTAAAATCGTTGGCATGCATTCAGAATTTTTCAAAGCGTCGATATCTTCTTGGTCAATTTCTTCTAAATGATCGACCGACAAAGCACCTAATTCAATCGCTTTTTGGACACCGCCCAAAATTGAAAATTGATTGACATGTACTTTTGGAATTAAACCATGTTTTGCTCCAGCAAGTAAAATTTCTTCCATTTCTTCAACAGAAAAATAATTCCGTTCACAAAAAACATCGATATAATCTGCCAATTTTTCAGCTGCGATTTGTGGTAACATTTCGTTGATGATCATATCAATATAGCCACGGTGATTTTCTTTAAATTCTTTTGGAAAAGCATGTGCTCCTAAAAAAGTAGCTTTAATTGTAATATCACATTCCTCTTTCAAGCGGTGAATTACACGCAACATTTTTAGCTCGCCTTCAACAGATAATCCGTATCCAGATTTTATCTCAATAGCGCCAGTTCCGTATGATTTCATTTTTTCAATGCGCACTTTTGCTTGTTCAAATAATTCAGTTTCTGACATTTCATTTAACCTTCGAGCAGAATTTAAAATTCCACCGCCTTTTAATGCTACTTCTTCATAGCTCAAGCCATTGATTCGATCTACAAATTCCTCTTCACGGCTTTTAGCAAAAACGACATGGGTGTGTGAATCACAAAATGCTGGAAGTACATATTTACCAGAAGCATCAATAATTTCAAGATCTCTCCAATCATCAATTCCTTCCCAATCCTCCATTAAACCATAGGCCACAACTTCCCCATCTTCCAATGCTAAGAATGCATTTTCTAGAATTGGCACGTTCCTCATTTCAAGTCCTTTTATCACTTTAGGAATGTTTTCTCCAACTTGGACAAGGCCTTTAATATTTTTAATCAGCAGTTTTTTCATGCTTTCTTTTGAAAATAAGCTATTTTAGTCCTACAAAACTAATATCATTTTAATGAAAATTACTGCTCTTCTATATTCACTTCTGTTATTTAGTGTTAATTACGCTCAAACCTTTACTGGTGGCACAGGTCCAATTTTAGATTATCAAACAATAGATATTCCGTTAACTGTTACAGTTCCACAAACGACTATTAATACCACAACATTTGGGGTGGAGACAATTTGTTTGAATTTAACGCATACGTATCTTGCGGATATCACTATTCAAATAGTTGCGCCAGATGGAACAGTTAGAAACCTTTCTTCGGGCATTGGTGGTGGAGATGATAACATGACAAACACGTGTTTTAATGTTACGGCGCCAACAAGTATTCAAACTGGAACTGCTCCTTTTACAGGAACCTTTATGCCTATGGGTCAAATGGGCGCTGTAAATAATGGTCAGAATCCGAATGGTATTTGGTATCTTAGAATTGCCGACAATTATGGTGCTGATGAAGGCGTTTTAATTAATTGGTCGATTACTTTTGGTTCAACACCTGCAACCTATTTTCAATTTTCAGAATCTGATTTACCTATTGTAGTAATCAACACAAATAGTCAAGCCATTGATGTTGATATAAAAATTGTAGCTGATATGGGAATCATTTACAACGGTGTAGGCAACAGAAATCATTTGGTGGATCCATACAACGAGTACAATGGAAAAATTGGAATTGAATACCGTGGAAATTATTCGCTTTCTCTTCCTCAAAAACCGTATAATTTCGAGCTACAAGACAATGCAGGATTAGCGATTGATTCTTCTATTCTAGGAATGCCTGCGGAAAGTGATTGGCTATTGTTAGCAAATTACAACGATAAATCTTTTGCGAGAAATACCTTGCCTTTTAACTTGTTTGATTCTATGGGACATTATTCAGTTAGAAGCCATTTTGTTGATGTTGTAATGAACGGTGAATACCAAGGAATCTATATGTTGGCCGAAAAAATCAAAAGAGATTCAAATAGGGTCGATATTTCAAAATTAGAACCGTTGGAAATAGTAGGGCAAGATGTAACTGGTGGATATATAATTAAAATTGACTATTGGGACAATACCAACTCTTGGCAATCAAACTTTTCACCAATTGGTTTCCCAGGACTTGATGTTCATTTTGTCTATTATTATCCAAAGCCTGAATTAATCGTATTGCAGCAACAAACCTACATTCAAAATTTCATGAATCAAT
>JBIIWQ010000219.1:0-4329 GCA_044338805.1 Crocinitomicaceae bacterium | reverse complement strand
TTTGGTTTTAATTCCAGAAGTATCAGCTGCGGCTATTGAAAAAAATAATTTCAAAAAAATGGCTTCACTTGAAACGAAAAAATGGCTTGATGCGAGAAATGTTGATCATGAAACTGGCACAACAATCACAGCTGAAAAATTAGATTTAATTCGCACTCAAATAGCGAAAATGCCAAAAAATAAAAATATGTCTATGTCAGAAAATGGCCCGGATAATATTGGTGGCAGAACGAGAGCCATTTTAATTGACAAAACGAATAACGACCGAATTTGGGCTGGAGGTGTTTCTGGAAGTTTATTTGTCTCTACAAATGGTGCTTCAACGTGGGAAAGAGTTGATTCTTATGTTGCTGCTGGAGGTTCTCCAAATATATCAAGTATGACCCAAACAAATAATGGGGTAATATACGTGGCATCTGGTTCAGCTGACGAATCTTGGAATGGTAATGGTGTTTATTATTCATCTGATTATGGTGTTACTTGGTCATTAGTACCTGGCACTCCTTCATTGTCTATAATAAACGAGGTTGTTTCTTCATCTGTATCGGGAGATAATACAATATGGATGGCAACATCAACTGGTGTTAAAAAATGGACATTAGGTGAAGCATCACTAACATCTGTATCAACCGGTGTTTCGGGACAATGCAGCGTTATTCAAATATCTAAAGACGGAACTGTTTTAGTGGCTGGAGTAGGATCGAACTCAACGGTGGTGTCGCAAGATGGCGGTGCAACGTGGGTTTTAAAAGGAGGAAGTGGTCCTGGACTAGTGCCTGTTGGAGGGTCAAGAATTGAATATGCTATTTCACCAACGAAAAATAGTTCTGACAATTACTCTATATATGCAACTAGAACAAGTTTTAATCTTAATGGGATGAATGTTTCCCATGATAATGGTTCGACTTGGAGTCAGTTCATAGGCGCTTCTGGAAGTTTCAGTAATTTAAATATCTATAATGATCAAGGTTGGTATAATACAGTTGTATCTGTTGCTCCAAATGATCCTGAAAAAATATTTATCGGAGGATTAGATGTTTGGAAATGGAAACAAACTCAAAGCTTACCTCCTGCAGGTGGATTTGAAAAATTATCAAATTGGAGTGATGATCCTTGGACATCTCATTATAACCATGCTGATAATCATGAAATGAAATGGGATGCTAATAATAGTCTATACGTTGGAAACGATGGGGGAATTTCTATAACAAATGACTTTGGTCAAAATTGGTATCCTTCAAATAGAGGTTATAATGCAACACAATTTTATGGAATTGCATTCGATAGAGATGGAAAAGTAATGGGTGGAGCTCAAGATAATGGTACTCTATATAACGATTACTCTCTTTCTACTCTTGGTGAATTTAAAGAAGTTATGGGTGGTGATGGATTCGAATGTGAAATTTCATTTTACAATCCAAAAGTTATGTTTGGTTCTGTTTATAACAATGCAATTAAAAGATCTGGAGACGCTGGTGAAATATTTTTACCTGCTAACGATTCTTATTTTACACCAGATTTCCCTTCTAATTATTCTCAGGCAGGCGATGCTACTGGTAATTTTCATCCATTCCACACGGAATTTGTTATGGCTGAGTATTATGATCTGAATTCATTAGATTCTGTAGTTTACATTCCAAGAAAAGATTATCCTATAAATTCTGTACTTAGAATTCCAAGCAGGGCTACTGGAGACACTATAGATTATACAACACCTGTCGCTTTGTATTACGATGATACGTTAGAATATAATCCGGCACTTACTATTTCCGATGTTTCAGTGGTAAATCTAATCAATGGTCAAGATGTTCACTTGGGTAATTTCACTTATACGCCCTTTGTATCGGCTTCAGGATTAAATCCGCCAAGCGTAAATGATTCATTAATGGTTGATTTCCCTTCGGGCGCTGATACTGTTGTTGTTGCGAGTGTTGGAACATACCAACATTATTTTGCGCAAAATTCTTCGACTTTAGAAGTTTATGATTTAGGAGACGATACAGTTGCATACAATATTGCTTGGGATGAAATAACCGTTCAGGACCCTTACCAATCTTGGTTTGTTATGTATGTTAATGCAAATGGAGGTGAACTATGGGCTACAAGAGATGCAATGCGCCTTTCTGTTTTGGAACCTAATTGGAGAAAAATCGCCTATGGTATTGGAGCATACAATTATGGAAATATTGATATTGAATTCTCTAAAGACCTTAATCAATGTTATGTTTCTGCAGGAACAGGAGTCTGGAGAATTGATGGTTTAGGAAGTGTTTATAGTACAGATCCTGATTTTAATACTAAAGCAGGATATGGCAATCTAATCGATGCAGGAGCATTTGTAATAGGAAATACCTACCAAATTGTAACTGTAGGTTCTACTAATTTCGTTGGAATTGGAGCAGCTTCAAATGCAGTAGGAACTGTGTTTGTTGCAACTGGTCCGGGAACTGGCTCAGGTGATGCATACATTGCACCAACAGCAACTAGTAAAACTAAAATCACAGCTATTTCTTATGAAGGAATTGCTGTTAATCCAAATGATCCTGCTGATTTAATATTATTTGCAGGTTTCTCTGGAAGTAACAAAAGATGTGACAATGCAAATACTGCAACAAATGATGCTACTTTAAATGACGTTGCTCTTGGCTCAATTACATCTCCTTCAGTTGCTTGTTATGATGGTATTATCGATCGCGACAATGCTAATATAATTGCAGTTGCGACATCAGAAGGGGTCTTTATAACAGAAAATGGTGGTACAAGTTGGGCAGATGTTTCAGCAGGTTTCGAAGGTACTCCTGTGTATGAAATACGTCAATCATGGAGAACTTGGGATGAAGGTAATCGTCGTCCAGGTGAAATTTATGCTGGAACTCATGGTCGTGGAATTTGGACTTCAGCTTCTTATTTAAGTGTAGATGAGAATAATAATAATTCGAACATTTCAGAAACGTTGAAAGATAAAATGATTATGTATCCAAATCCTACATCGGATAATACAACATTAGTCTTTAATTTAGACGAAGTTTCAGATGTAACGGTTAAAATTTATAATCTTTCTGGTTCTCTTGTAAAAACCATTACTAAGAAAAATTTAGATGGAGGAAAGCAATCATTATCTCTTGATAGTGCTGAAATGCCTAAAGGAACTTATATTGTTAAAATGAACGCTGGTCAACAAAACGAAACAGCAAAATTCATAAAAATGTAAATTGAATTTATTCATAGTAAAAGGGTTGCTCAAAAGGCAACCCTTTTTTATTTCTCGTTAATTTTCATTCAATAATTAATTCATAAAACTTACATTTGTAATCAAACAAAAAAAACAAAATGAGCTCTTACGATATTACAATCATTGGTTCTGGTCCTGGTGGATATGTTGCCGCAATTAGATGCGCACAATTAGGCTTGAAAACTGTCATAATTGAGAAATACAATACACTCGGTGGTACTTGTCTAAATGTTGGATGCATCCCTTCAAAGGCGTTATTAGATTCTTCAGAACATTTCCATAATGCGACTCACAATTTTGAAGAGCATGGAATTGAGTTAAAAGGATTAAAAGCGAATATTACCCAAATGGTAAATCGTAAGAATGAAGTCGTAGCTCAAACTTCTGCTGGTATCAAATACTTAATGGACAAAAACAAAGTTGAGGTAATCAATGGCGTAGGTTCATTCGTTGATAAAAATACAGTGAAAGTTGTTGACAAAGATGGGAAAGAAACTTTGCTGACATCTAAAAACATCATCATTGCTACTGGATCAAAACCGAACTTTTTTCCAGGAATGGAACCAGATAAAAAACGCATCATTACTTCTACAGAAGCATTGAGCATGACTGAAATCCCTAAAAAGATGTTGGTTATTGGTGGAGGTGTTATTGGTTTAGAATTAGGATCTGTATTCGGTCGACTTGGAACCCAAATTGAAGTAATAGAATTTGCAAATACAATTATTCCAACAATGGACTTAACGCTTGGTAAGGAATTAACCCGCGTATTAAAGAAAGAAGGTTTCAAATTCAATTTAGAGCACCGCGTTCAAAAAGTTGAAAACAAAGGTAAATCAGTTGTATTAACAGCCTTGAACAAGAAAGGTGAAGAAGTAACTTTCGAAGCAGATTATTGTTTGGTTGCTGTTGGAAGAAAGCCGTATACTGTAGGATTAAATCTGGAAGCTGCCGGTGTAACATTAAACAACCGCGGTCAAATTGATGTAAATGACCATTTACAAACGAATGTTCCAAATATCTATGCACTTGGGGATGTTGTTCGTGGAGCAATGTTGGCTCACAAGGCAGAAGAAGAAGGTGTTTTTGCGGCTGAA
>JBIIWQ010000218.1:0-4331 GCA_044338805.1 Crocinitomicaceae bacterium | reverse complement strand
CGACCTATTTCAGCAGTTTATTACGATTCTGAGAAAGATATGCACTTCGTAAAGCGTTTCTTATGTGAAGTAACCTCGGATAAAAAAGTATCGTTCATTAGTGAAGGTGAAGGATCTTATATGGATGTAGCGTCAACTGCCTACCGTCCAAATATCAAAATCATCTATAATAAGTTGTTGAAGGAAACGAAAAATCTTCCAGACAATGAAATTCAATTAGCTGATTTTATTGAGATCAAAGGAATGAAAGCACAAGGAAACCAATTGACAAAATTGAAAGTCAAAGAAATTGTGTTGACGCAACCATTGGAAGGAGAAGAAACATGGCCAGTTGAAGAGAAACCATTGGCATTGGATGACGACGATAGTGAAGGTAATGATGATGGAGAAGAAGGAAGTGATGGAACAACGATTGAATGGGATTTGACCAAAGACGATGAGGAAGAAGACCAAATGAAATTATTTTAATAAGTCCAATTAATAGCGAATTCTATGAAACAATATATCAATACAACGATAATCGCTTTGTCAGTGGTCATTTCAGGATACTTGCTAGCAAACGGTTATAAAAATCGTGCAAAAGTAAGTCAGTCAATCAGTGTTACAGGTGCGGGAGAAGAAAATTTTTCGAGTGATTTGATTGTTTGGAGAGCCAATTTCTCTAAGAAAGATTATGAATTGAAAACGGCTTATGCTAATTTGAATAAAGATCAAAACACCATTCGTAAATACCTTATTTCTAAAGGTATTCAAGGTGATGAAATTGTTTTTGATGCTGTCGAAATCCAGAAAGATTATTTCAATGAATACGACGAAAATGGACAACTGAGAAATTCAGTTTTTAATGGGTATAGCTTGACACAAAGTTTGAAAATTCAATCAAAAAACGTCGATCGGGTAGAAAATATTTCGCGTGAAGTAACCGAATTGATTGACGCAGGAATTGAATTGAATTCATTTGCACCAGATTACTATTATACCAAACTAGCAACGTTAAAAATTAAAATGATCGAAGCAGCAACAAAGGATGCGAAAAACCGTGCTGATAAAATTGCTATGAATGCTGGTGGGGCCCTGGGAACGTTGAAAAGTGCTGAAATGGGCGTTTTTCAAATTACTGGAGAAAATACATCAGAAGATTTTTCTTGGGGAGGAAATTTCAATACGTCATCTAAAAAGAAAACCGCGAATATTACCATTCGTTTGAAGTATGACATTGATTAATTTTTAATAACAATGATTAATATTCGCCCAATTACTTTAACATTCTTTCTTTTTACTTTTTCATTCTTTGTTTTTCCCGTTTTATCCTTCGGTCAACTTCAAAAGAAATTCATTAATAATGATTCAACCGATTTAACATTCACTGGAACAAAAATCAATCCTTATGAAGTTGAATACGATACAACGGCCAAACTTACTTTCTCAGGATATTTCGACACGTATTATGCCTATTATACTGATTCGATAAACCCGAATGGATTCTGTAAATTTCCCACAACTGCTCCACGTCATAATCAAGTAGGAATAAACATTATTCAATTATCAGCAAAATATGAATCGACCAATTTTAGAGGAGTAGCAACAGTTTTTGGTGGTGATTGTCCTCAATCTTCCTGGTCTTCTCACCTCAACTTTATTCAAGAAACCAATGCAGGATTTAGAATCGTTAAAAAATTATGGGTTGATGCAGGTTTCTTCAGAACACACTTTGGATTAGAATCAATTCAACCAAGAGAAAATGTAACGATGAGTACCTCCATTGTAAATTGTTTCGAACCCTATTTTTTAAGTGGAATAAAATTAACTTGGCAACAATCTTCAAAATTCCTGGTTCAATTGCATGCGTTCAATTCCTTCAATCAGTATATTGAAACGAATAAAAATAAAGCACTTGGTTTTTCTGTAGTATATTCTCCAACCTCAAAAATCACAGCAACTTTGTCTTCGATCGTAAGTGATGAATCTCCTGACAAACAAAATTACAATCAAACATATTGCTATAATGATTTTTTATTAACCTATAAATCAAATAAGTGGATTCTTGGTTTTGAAGCAAATTATGGTTTACGGACAAATTCGGTTTTGTCAGATTCAACAAAATCAGCGTTCGTTTTTAGTAATTTATTGTTAGCTAAATACCGTATTACACCTCAATGGGCACTATATTCTAGGGGAGAGATTTTTTCAGATCCGAATGAAATATTAACGGGTAAAATTGTCGATCAAAACAGTCAAATTATAGGTTTAGACATTTTGGGTGGAACAGTTGGGTTCGAATACAAACCAATTCCAAATAGTTATTTTAGGCTTGAATCCCGTTATTTGCAATCCAAGAAATCTGAATCGATTTTCTATTATAATGATGCGTCGCAAAACTACCGATTGGAATTTATTGTTGGTTTAGGATTGTGGTTTTAAATTTTTCGGCTTAAATTTGCTCAGGATGATTTCTCTCCAGCATGAAATGAGGAAAGGATAGTTGCTCTCCGGGATGAGCGGCAGTCAACGAATCTAATTTTATTTTTATGAATGCAACACTTACAGCTATGACATCAGACCAATATATCCAGTTAGAAGACAAGTACGGAGCACATAATTATCATCCACTTCCAGTAGTATTGTCAAGAGGAGAAGGAGTATATGTTTGGGATACTGAAGGGAAAAGATATTTCGATTTTCTTTCTGCTTATTCAGCCGTGAATCAAGGTCATTGTCATCCGAAAATCATTCAAGCATTAATTGAACAAGCTCAAACATTGACCTTAACTTCTCGTGCTTTTTATAATGACACACTTGGTGTTTACGAAAAGTACGTAACAGATTATTTTGGTTTTGACAAAGTGCTTCCAATGAATACTGGAGCAGAGGCGGTTGAAACGGCAATAAAAATATGTCGAAAATGGGCATATGAGAAAAAAGGAATTCCTGAAAATGAGGCGAAAATAATCGTATGTGAAGGAAACTTTCATGGTCGTACAACCACAATTATTTCATTTTCTAGTGATCCAGATGCGAACAAGAATTTTGGACCTTATACTCCTGGTTTCATTCGGATTCCTTATGATGATACAGAAGCCCTTGAAAAAGCTCTACAAGAACCAAATGTTGCTGGTTTCTTAGTTGAACCAATTCAGGGTGAAGCAGGTGTTTATACGCCAGCAGCTGATTTTTTATCAAAATCACGTGAATTATGCTCAAAGTACAACGCATTATTTATCGCAGATGAAGTTCAAACAGGAATTGCTCGAACAGGAAGTTTATTAGCTGTTTGTGGGAATTGTACGTGTGAAAACCACTGTGAAAAACAAGCAACATATAGTAAACCAGATATTTTAATTTTAGGAAAAGCACTATCAGGTGGCGTTTATCCAGTTTCGGCTGTTCTTGCAAATGATGAGGTGATGATGGTCATCAAACCAGGTCAACATGGGTCTACTTTTGGAGGGAATCCGATTGCAGCAAAAGTCGGAGTTGCAGCTTTAGAAGTTGTTTTGAATGAACAGTTAGCGTTGAATGCCCGTAAACTTGGGATTCTTTTCCGCAAAGAAATGCAACGAATCGTTGATAATACGGATTTAGTATTGAAAGTGCGTGGAAAAGGATTGTTGAATGCAATTATTGTGAACGATACAGAAGACAGCACTACAGCATGGGATTTGTGCATGCAATTAAAAGAAAATGGATTGTTAGCAAAACCAACGCATGGAAATATCATACGTTTTGCACCACCGTTGGTCATGAATGAAGAACAATTGATGGAATGTGTTGCAATCATTGAAAAAACGATTCTAGCGTTTAAGAAATAATTAGAAAATTATTAGATTTTCAAAAGGTGTTTTTCGGGACACCTTTTTTTGTTGTTATTAATTTTGAGTAAGTTGTCAGCTGATGGTGTGAAAAGTATTCTTTAAAAATTAAGAAGAAAGGAAGATTTTATTGTTTCAATTCAACTTATTCCTTTGATTATTCTCTTGCAATCGTTTGACAAATTCAACAAAATTCAATATCAAGTTTTTTTCTATTCTTATTTCGCTGTTTGTGCTATTCTCAAACACACTTTAATTATATTTGTCTGTATTTAAAAAATAAAAAAATTGGCACAAAAAATCAAGTTTGGAACAGACGGTTGGAGAGCAATAATTGCAGAAGAATTTACAACTGAAAATGTTGCACGTGTATCATACGCAACAGGCGTTTGGTTGAAAGATAATTACGATAATCCAAGTGTGGTTGTTGGACATGATTGCCGATTTGCTGGAGAACTTTTCATGGAAACGGCTGTAAAAGTGTTTTTGAGTCAAGGAATTCAAGTGAAAATGTCACGTGGT
>JBIIWQ010000029.1:0-12486 GCA_044338805.1 Crocinitomicaceae bacterium | reverse complement strand
CATCTTCAGATAAAACCGCTTTTGTCTTGCCAGAATTAGCATCAGATCCAGAACCTGGCTCAGTTAAACAATATGCCGCTTTCCATTCACCTGTTGCTAGTTTTGGGATGTACTTCGCTTTTTGTTCGTCTGTACCATAATATAATAGGGGCAAAGTACCAATTCCCGTATGAGCGCCATAGGCAACTGAGAAAGAATAACCTTTTCCTAAATGTTCGGTTGCTAGAAGAGATGTTTTGAAATCAACGCCCATTCCACCTAATTCTTCTGGCACTGTCATCCCTAACATTCCCAACTCACCAGCTTTATCCAATAACGATTGCATTAAACCTTCTTCCATTTTGTCAATTCTGTCAAGATGAGGTTTAATTTCCTGATCAATAAAATCATCACACATTTGTGCAATCATTTTTTGTTCTTCGTTGAACTCTTCTGGAATAAAAATTTCGTTCGGAGTTGTTTTGCGGATGATAAATTCACCGCCTTTGATTGGGTTAGTGTTTAAAGTTGCCATTATAATAACGTGTTTTGAATAGACTAGCACTAAGGTAATAAAACTTTTTATATTATGCGTGCATACTTAAAAAAAAGAACATAGAATATAGAGCATAGAACATAGATTGGTAATTGGGAAAAATAATAATCGCTCGATTGGCTTTTAAAGTAAAAAGTTTTATTCCCATGAACCAAATTACTTTTTCCTTCTTCCTTTTACCTTAATGCCTCCAAGTCCTTTGTCCTTTGTCTTTCAGTCCTTTGTCTGAACATCCTTATGTCTTAGCGTCCTAAAATCCTATTTAGATATATCAATTTTCAATTTCTTTCCTTTCACTTTTTCTTGTCGAATAGTGTTTAGAAGAGATTTGATATTTTTTCGTTTAACTGAAACATAAGAAGTGAAATCCAGAACTGTAATTAGTCCAATATCTTCTTTTTTCAATCCGCCTTTTTGACCTAAAAAGCCTACGATATCAATTTTGTTGATTTTATCTTTTTTGCCGCCACTGAAATACAACGTAATCCATGTGCTTTCCATTGGACCCATTAAATCATTTGGGATTTTGTATTCGGCATTTGGAATTTGAATGTAATCTGGAGTTTCTTCTTCCTTATTGATTAACAGATAAGAAGAACCATTTGCCTTCATTCTGGCAGTTCTGCCGTTTCTATGAATAAATGCTTCTTCGCTGTGAGGAAATTGGAAATGAACAACGTGCTGAATTTCAGGAATATCTAGCCCGCGAGATCCTAAATCAGTACAAATTAATGTGTGATAACTCCCATTTCTAAACTTTATCAATGCTCGTTCTCGTTCATCTTGTTCCATTCCACCATGATAAATGACAGAGTCATAACCATTTTCTGATAAGTATTCATTGACACTTTCTGTCGCTTCCCTGAAATTGCAAAAAACGATTGTTAATTCACCATTAAAGGAGCACAACAAATCAAAAAGTCGTTCAAATTTGGTACTCGTTTTAACAGGAAAATTCCAAAAATTAATTGCTGGTTCTTCAGAATTGGATAGATGATTAATTACTGCCGGATGATCAAATGAAAGGTAAGTAGGGAATTCTTTGTGTTCTGTTGCTGAAACAAGCGTTGTAAAAGCTAAACTGGTAAACTCTTCATAAATGAATTTAATTTGATCTTCAAAACCAAATTCTAAACTTTTATCATATTCATCTACAATGAATTGTTTGACTTGAGAAAGATCAATTGTATGACGCGTAATATGATCACAAATTCTTCCAGGCGTTCCAATTAGAACAGCAGGAGATTCAGAAAGACTGTTTTTTTCTACTTGCATAGAATGCCCACCATAACATGTTAGCACTTTGAAATTCGTTTTCATTGATCTAAAAACTCCTTCAATTTGAATGGCCAATTCTCGAGAAGGCGCTAGAATGACAGCTTGAATATCTGTTGATTTCTCGTCTAATCTTAAGAATAAAGGCAACAAAAAGGCAAATGTTTTACCAGAACCTGTTTGTGAAAGAATAAACATGTCTTTTGCTGTTTTACTCTTTTCTAATGTTTCTTTTTGAAGGTCATTTAATTCTTTGAAACCAATTTTTGAAAGTATGGAATCGATGTGTTGTTTTTCTGAATTCATGTCGCAAAGATACGGAGGAAATCTTCAATGTGGCAAATGACTTTTAATTCAAGGTGTTTTCAATAAAAAAAACGCTCTCATTTCTGAAAGCGGTTCGTATAAAAGAAATCCCTCCCCCTTAATCCCCCTCCAAAGGGGGAAACTGATTCTCCATTCAAAAGAAAAGGATTACTGAAAAAATTCAAACGTAACATGTCCTTTGTCTTTTGTCCTCCAGTCCTTTGTCTTTATAGTATTTCTATCACCCCAGCTGCTCCTTGTCCTGTTCCAACACACATTGTAACAATTCCGTATTTTTCGTTTCGTTTTTTTAATTCGTTCATGATTTGAACAGACAATTTTGCTCCTGTGCAACCAAGTGGATGACCCATAGCAATTGCGCCTCCGTTCACATTAACAATAGCTGGGTTTAATCCTGTTTCACGAATTACGGCTAAAGATTGAGAAGCAAACGCTTCATTCAATTCTACAAGATTGATATCGTTCATTGTCAAACCAGCTGCTTTAATTGCTTTTGGAATTGCATCAACTGGACCTATTCCCATGATTCTTGGTTCAACACCAACTACTGAATAAGAAGCTAAACGTGCAATCGGTACTAATTTCAATTCTTTTACCATTCTTTCCGACATCACAATAACAAAAGCCGCACCATCAGAGGTTTGTGAAGAATTTCCTGCGGTAACGGATCCACCATTTGCAAATACAGGTTTTAAACTACCGAGTGATTCTAATGTACTAGGTCTAGGTCCTTCGTCTGTGTCAACAATGTAATTTTTTACGTGTCGTTTTTCATTTTCATCTAAAAAAATATGTTCAACATTTATTGGAACAATATCATCTTTAAATCTTCCTGATTTGATTGCTGCAATTGCCTTTTCATGTGAATGAAGAGAAAAAGCATCTTGTTCTTCACGTGTTACATTGTATTGTTTTGCAACTGCTTCTGCCGTTAATCCCATTCCCCAATACCAATTTGGATTTTCTTTTCCAACCTTTGGATTAGGAACAATTCTCCAACCACCCATTGCCATTGTTGACATTGATTCAACACCACCAGCAATAATGCATTCAGCCATTCCAGCTTCAATTTTAGCGGTAGCAATTGCAATCGTTTCCAAACCTGAAGAACAATATCTGTTGACAGTCATTCCTGGAACTTTGTCTGTATTTAATCCCATTAACGAAATCATTCGACCGACATTTAATCCTTGTTCCGCTTCAGGGGTTGCATTTCCGACGATGACATCATCTACGCGCAATTTATCCAATTCAGGGACGCTTGCCATTAAATGTTTAATTACATCTGCTGCTAAATCATCTGGTCGGTAGAATCTGAATCCACCTTTTCCCGCTTTTCCAACTGCGGAACGAAATCCTGTTACTATATATGCGTTTTGTTTCATGTTTTTTTTTTTTGGTTGAGGGGCTAGTTGGGGCGAAATTTGCGGCGAATTGCAATTCGCCCCAACTTTCGCCAACAATTAATTCCTCAAAATCTTCCCATTCTTAACTAAACTTTCCAATCTCTCTAACGTTTTTCGCTCAGCACATAATTCAACAAATGCTTTGCGTTCTAGATCTAATAAATATTGCTCTGTAACTAGCGTGTTCTCACTTAAGTCACCTCCACAAAGAACAAAACCCAGTTTTTCAGAAATAACACGATCATGGTCTGACATGTAATTTCCTGAAACCATTGAATTAGCTCCAACATAAACTATTCCTAATCCTTCTTGACCCATAACGGTCACATTTTTTTCACGTTTTGGAGCAATGTATCCTTTGTTAGCTAATTCTAATGTTGCTGATTTAGCACGAGACAATTGATGATCACGACTTACGACAACTTCGTCAATACCTTCACGTAAATAGCCAAGATCAAATGCTTCGTAAGCAGAAGTTGAAACTTTGGCTTGTCCAATTGTTAAGAAACGTTCTCTTAAACGATTGATTTTAATGTCTCCAGCATGTAATTCTTCAGAAAGGCGTTTTGCATATTCTTTAGAACCACCGCCTCCTGGAATTAAACCAACACCAAATTCTACAAGTCCCATGTAAAGTTCTGCGTGAGCAACAACTTTATCAGCATGCATTGACATTTCACATCCACCACCAAGTGCCATATTATGAGGCGCTACAATCACAGGAACATTTGAATAACGCACGCGCATCATTGTATCTTGAAATGCTTTTACGGCAAAATTCAACTCATCATAATCTTGTTCAATGGCCATCATGAAGATCATTCCAACATTAGCGCCAGCAGAGAAATTTTGTCCAGTATTTGAAATAACTAGACCTTTGTATTCTTTTTCTGCAAGATCAATTGCTTTGTTAATTCCTTCAATTACACCACCACCAATCGTGTTCATTTTAGTATGAAATTCGATATTCAATATTCCATCTCCAAGATTTACGATTGTTGTATCCGCATTTCCCCAAACTTTATTTTCACTTCGAAGAGCATCTAGAATTACAAGATTTTCAGTTCCAGGAATCGTTTTGTACGATTTTGATGAAACATCATAATACTGTTTTTGACCTTTATCTAATTTATAAAAAGAGCTAATACCGGCAGCTTTCATATCAGAAACCCAAGTAGCAACTTGTTTATTATTATCTCCAATCAATTTTAATCCTTGATCCAGACCGATGATATCCCAAGTTTCAAACGGACCTAATTCCCATCCAAATCCAGCTTTCAAGGCATCGTCAATTTTATAAAGATCATCTGTGATTTCAGGAAGTCGATTTGAAACGTAAGCAAACAATCCTGCAAATAATTTTCTGTAGAATTCCCCTGCTTTATCGACTCCCATGAACAACATTTTCGTACGTTGTTTTAAGTCGTCGATTGGTTTAGTCATTTCAAGTGTCGGGAATTTTACCTTCTCATCAGAACGGTACTCTAATGTATTTAGGTCTAATACAAGAATTTCACTTTTCCCGTCAGCAGTTTTCACTTTTTTATAAAAACCTTGTTCTGATTTTGATCCAAGCCAATTATTTTCAACCATTTTTGAAATATAATCAGGTAATTCAAACAGTGCTTTTTCTTCGTCTGTTGGGCAATTTGCTTTTAATCCGTTTGCAACGTGAACTAGTGTGTCTAATCCAACAACATCACATGTTCTAAAAGTTGCAGATTTCGGTCTACCCAAAACTGGACCTGTTAATTTGTCAACTTCTTCAACCGTTAAATTCATTTCTTTCACCGCATGGAACAAAGCCATGATTGAAAAAACGCCAACTCTATTTGCGATAAATGCAGGCGTGTCTTTGCAAAGAACTGTTTTCTTTCCTAGGAATCTGCTTCCATAATCCATTAAAAAATCAACCACTTCAGGTTTTGTAGAAGGAGTAGGAATGATTTCTAATAAGTGCAAATAACGTGGTGGATTGAAAAAGTGAGATCCACAAAAATGTGCTTTGAAATCGTCTGAACGACCATCAAGCATCATGTGAATCGGAATTCCAGAAGTATTTGATGTGATCAAAGTACCAGGAGTTCTGTATTTCTCAACTTGTTCAAATACTTTTTGTTTGATGTCTAAGCGTTCAACGACTACTTCAATAATCCAATCACAACTTCCAATTTTCGATATATCATCATCGAAATTTCCCGTTGTAATCCTTTGAGCAAATGATTTACGATATAGTGGAGCTGGATTAGAAGCAATAGCTGTTTGCAACGAACTATTTACAATCCGATTTCTAACAGCAGGAGATTCAAGACTTAATCCTTTTTTTGTTTCCTCCGGTGATAATTCTCGTGGGACAATGTCAAGAAGGAGTACCTCACATCCTATGTTTGCAAAGTGACACGCGATCCTGGAACCCATGACACCTGAACCAAGAACGGCTACTTTTTTAATATGTCTGTTCATATGTAATAAATTAAGATGCGTTATATTTTTTTCATTTCTTCTTCAATCAATAAGTCCACTTTTTCAGCCACCTCAAAAAAGGCGTTCATTTTACTTTTTGGAATTTTATTAAAAATTTGTTCGTTGAATCCAATGACAAAATTCTTGACCATTTTACGTTGCTCAATTCCTTTTTCAGTTAGAAATATTAGCACTTTTCTTTTGTCAGATAAATCCTCTTCTCTACGAATTAAATTTCGCTCTTCCATTGTTTTGAGAGTTCTAGAAAGAGAGGTCGGTTCCATTCCCATTTTTGGTCCCAATTGAGTACTGGGAGTCCCTTCTTTGTCAACAGACATGAGCAGAAAACCTATGGACATAGTCATGCCATGTTCTGCAGCTTTTTGATTGTACATTCTTGATATGCGGTGCCATGAATGACGCACAACAAAATCAAATAAAAATTCAGGGTTTTTTGACATAAATTATTTTTTGCACGCCTAATGTACTAAAATATTTTATGCATACATATAATAATAGGGAAATTTCTTGAATATTTTTTTTACCAGAAATCTATAGAGATATGAACTGTTCCCTTAAAAATAGAAATTTTCTTATGCTCTTGATTTGTAATAATTACTTCATAGATTCCAATCGTTTTACCGCGATGAAGTTCAGTACATTTTGCTGTTAGAATGTCGCCAATTTTTGCCTGACGAAGATGTGAAATTGAAGTTTCAATGCTTACACATTTATTTCCATAAGAATTAGAGGCAAAAGCAAGAGCGGAATCAGATAACGAGTAACTAATTCCACCATGTAAGATTGCAAAACCATTCAACATATCTTCTTTTACAGTTGCTGTTAATTCACAAAAGCCTTCTTTTATTGAAAGAATCTCAATACCCATCCATTTGCTAAAAAGATCATTTGATAACATCATTGAAGTAATCTCTTCAGGACTTTTCATGAAAACAATGGTTTAGAATTATATTTGTATTACGCGATTCATTAATGAAATCATGGCCAATGTCACAATGAATAATTGCGTTGCCGTTTCATCGTCTAAAGAAGTTCCATCTTCATCGGAAGTTGAAATTTCCATCGCCATAAACTGAGCTAGTTCTGGTTGGTCACAAAAATTCTCTAAAATTTCATCATCGTCATCTTCGAAATAAGTGTCTAGCATATCGAAATATGGCTCCTCAAAAGTATCAATATCTTCTTCAGTCACGTTTCTCAATTCAATTCCTTCAATTGCAAAACATTCAGAAATTAAACAGTAATAATAAACGAGTAAACCTTCAAGTTTTTCATTCTTATATTCAATTGCAGCAGACATAACATAGCCTAACAAAATCTCTTGTTTTTTGGCTAATTGCTCAGATAATTCCTCTAATGCGTCGTCGTCTAGATTGTCAACTTTTTGAATTGCTTTTTCAATACTTGCTAATGAAACGTGCTTCATAATTTTATTATTTTTTCGTAAAGTTACTGATTCCTGAGAATTGAAAATTCAATGAGATTCATTAGTTTTGAATAAATTCAAAAAGTATGGCTTTTTTCGCACCTGATTTTCTTCAGTTTTTCATTGACTTAGCACCTAACAACAACAAAGATTGGTTTGATCTGAACAGAAAGCGCTATGAAAAATCTGTAAAAGAACCGTTTAAGCTATTCGTTCAACATATAATTGACGAACTCGCAAAATCGGATAACGTATTCAAAGATTTAGAAGCTAAGAATTGCATTTTCCGAATTAATCGAGACATCCGATTTTCAAAAGATAAAATTCCCTATAAGATGATGGTTTCGGCCGTTGTAGCTCCTGAAGGGAAAAAAAGTAAGGCTGTAAATGGTGTTTATTTTGAATTTGGACCTGAACATGTTCGTATATATGGAGGAGTATACGAAATTGATAAAGAAGATTTGCTTATTGTTAGAGAGGGAATCGCAAGTGATATTTCAAGTTTTCAAAAAGTTTATGAAAACCCAGTTTTCAAAGAAGTATTTGGTGAAATTCAAGGAGAGAAAAATAAAATCATTCCCAAAGAATTAAGAGAGGCCGCCGAGAAAGAACCTTTGATTTTTAATAAACAATGGTATTTTTATGCGGAATTTGATACTGAAACTGTTTTGTCAGATAATTTAGATCAAATAGTCTTGAACTGTTATGAAGCTGGAAAGCCAGTCGAAAGCTTTTTCAATAAATTGATTAGGCGGAACTAATAATTGCAAATTGCTAGTTACGAATTACGAATGATTTTACATTTAATAAATAGAATATGTTAAAACAAGTATTATTTATTGGAGCAATCGTACTGGGAACAGTGGTTTTTGCTCAAAAAAAGGAATTGACTTTGAAAGATGCAGTTTCGAATCAATATCGAACTTACGGACCTGATAGAATGAATGGTTTCCAGTGGATTCCAAATACTGATTGTTATACTTTTTTCAGTAAAAATTACCAAACGATGTTTAAATCGTCGGTAAAAAATCCTAAAGATCAAGAGTGGTTTACAATTCAAACTATAAATACTGCACTAGGCAGTGAATTGTCGAGTTTCTTTGGTTTGGAATGGAAGAATTCAACTGACTTCTATATAAACGATGGTGTTAATTTTTATTCATTTAATACGGTTACGAGCAAAGGAAAAACATTGCATTCTCTGGACGAAACTGCTGAAACTGCACTTTTCCATTCTGCTTCTGAAAATGTTGCATTTACAATCGGTAATAATGTTTATGTCCATACTTTAGAAGGATTAAAATTGATTGTCACGGATAATGCAGATAAAAACATAGTTTCTGGACAAGCAATAGCGCGAAGTGAATTTGGCATTACTGGTGGATTATTTTGGTCGCCAAATGGACAGCATTTAGCATTTTATCAAAAGGATGAAACAAATGTTCATGATTATCCTTTATTGAATATCAATGAAATTCCTGGGGAATTAATGCCGATTAAATATCCGATGGCTGGTCAAAAATCGGAAAACCCTCGCGTTGGGATTTACCATTTAATGACCAAAAAAACAGTATTCATTAACCCAAAAGGTGCAAAGGATGATTACTTGACCAATTTAACTTTTACCCCTGATAATAATTATGTTGTAATTGCTGAGGTTAACCGTGATCAAAACCATATGTGGTTAAATGTTTACGAAGTTAAATCAGGAAATTTTGTAAAAACCTTATTAGAAGAGACTAACGAAAGATGGGTAGAGCCAGAACATTCAGCATTTTTCCCAAGTGAAAAGTCAAATAATTTCATTTGGATTTCCGAAAAAGATGGATTTAACAACCTTTATTACTATGATTTTACGGGTAAACTTATCAAACAATTAACTACCAATAAGTTCGTAACGAAAGAAATCTTAACCGCAAAAAACGATGGTAAAACAATTTATTTTGCAGCTACCGGTGATAATGCAACAAATACATTGGTCTATTCAGTGGATTTAGCGGGAAAACAAACATTAATTACAAAAGCAGA
Source organism: Crocinitomicaceae bacterium (assembly GCA_044338805.1). GTDB lineage: Bacteria > Bacteroidota > Bacteroidia > Flavobacteriales_D > Crocinitomicaceae > M0103. Next base: position 3,005 of record JBIIWQ010000029.1, on the reverse strand, counting down.
AGGAACGCATGAGTTTTCTTTAACTACGGACGGGAAATATTTTTATGATGCTTATTCTAGTCATACAGTGCCTAATAATGCTCAGATTTGGGCAACCACAGGAAAGACTACAAAAAAGTTGATTGAGAGTAAAGAAAAATTGAATGATGTTGTAATTGGAACAGGGGAAATAAGCACATTAACTGGAAAAGATGGTTCAAAATTATATACACGATTGATTAAACCAAGCAATTTTGACCCATCAAAGAAATATCCAGTTTTGATTTATGTTTATGGAGGTCCGCATGCACAAATGATAACCAATTCTTGGTTAGACGGTGCTAATTTATGGATGTATTGGATGGCCGAACAAGGTTATTTGGTTTATACGCTTGATGGTCGTGGTTCTGGAGAAAGAGGTTTTGCATTTGAATCACAAATCCATAGACAGTTAGGCGATTTGGAAATGGAAGACCAATTGACAGGTGTCGAATACTTGAAATCATTACCGTATGTCGATGGAAATAGATTGGCAGTTCATGGTTGGTCGTTTGGTGGATTCATGACAACTTCTTTAATGTTGAGAAATCCAGATGTATTTAAAGTAGGAGTTGCTGGTGGGCCTGTAACAGATTGGAAGTATTATGAAATCATGTACGGAGAAAGATACATGGACCGTCCTGAGCAAAATCCTAAAGGATATGAGAAAGCAAGTTTAATGACGCATGCTGGAAATTTAAAAGGAGAATTGTTGTTGATTCATGGAACTGTTGATGATGTAGTTGTGATGCAACATAATTACGCTTTGATTAAGAAATTTGTTGATCTAGGAATTCAAATGGATTTCTTTCCGTACCCTATGCACAAGCATAATGTTACTGGTAAGGATCGTGTTCACTTGATGGAGAAAGTTCTTATGTACGTCATTGACGAGAATAAATAGTATTAAAATAATTTCTCAATGGAAGAATCAATGCTTTTACCCCAGCTTAGTGCAGAAGAAATTCGCGTATTGGGTGTTATGATCGAAAAAAGTAAAACAACCCCGGACTATTATCCAATGACGTTGAATTCTCTGGTAACGGCTTGTAATCAGAAATCAGCAAGACATCCAGTAGTAGAATATGATGAGGGTATTGTTGTTTTGGCGCTTGATTCATTGAAAAAGAAACAAATGGCTGGAAATGTTATTGGTGGTGGGAGTAGAGCAATCAAATACCGTCATAATTTGGCAGTTCGTTTTCCTTTGGATCTAGCAGAATTAGCAGTTCTATGCTTGTTGATGCTTAGAGGACCACTCACGGCTGGCGAAATTAATTCAAATTCAGGTAGATTATTTGAATTTGATGATCTAGCGGAAGTACAACAAACTTTGGAAAATCTTTCAACGTATGAAATTCCTTTCGTCCAATTGCTACAAAAGAAACCTGGTCAAAAAGAAGGAAGATATTGCCACTTATTTTCTGAGGTTCCAGCGCTTGATGAAGATTATTTTAATCAAGCTGAACCGGCAAGAAAAAATGTGAGCGAAATGGAGGAACGCCTTTCAAAAGTTGAAATTGAATTGGCTGAGCTAAAGGCTGCGTTTGATCAATTAATGAAAGAATTAAGTTGAAGTAGTTTAATTGTTAGGATTATCAAATAAATATGACTAAATTTGTCATGATAATATTTGACAAATGAAAACTTTACTCAAAACATCCAGAATAAATAAGAATTTCAAAACAAGAGAACTTGCGCAATTTTTAGGAATTGATCAAGCTTTGATTAGTAAATTTGAAAATGGCGCTCGTATTCCTACGAAAAATCAAATAAAGAAATTGTCTGATGTTTTGGATTTGCCATATAATGATTTAATGATTTTATGGCTTAAAGAAAAGATTCTAAATGAAATAGGCGATGAAAACTATGCACACGAAGCAATTCAGCTTGTCCAAGAGGAGTTGGCTACGTATAAGCAATCAACTGTAGATTTCTCAAGTAGTCTTCAAAATTTATTATTAGAAATTGATAAATTAAAAGCAAAATTAGATCATTTAAGGCAGTTTGATAGTTATCGAATTGCGCAAGCTTTAGAATTAGAATATACGTTTGAAAGTAATCGTATTGAAGGAAACACGTTAACCTTAAAAGAGACAGATTTAGTCATAAATGAAGGCTTGACAATTTCTGGAAAAAGTATGCGTGAGCATTTGGAGGCTATAAATCATAAAGATGCAATTGAATATGTGAAAGATTTGATGTTGAGAAAAGTACAAATAAATGAGCGAGAAATTTTAACTATTCATAATTTGATTTTACGTGGAATTATGCCTGAGTATGCTGGCAAATATAGAAACGTTCAGGTGATGATAAAGGGTAGTTCTCATTTGCCTCCTCAGCCATTCATTGTGCCAAAAAAAATGGAAGAATATTTTGAGTGGTTTCAAATAAACAAGAACATTTTGCATCCTGTTATTTTAGCTGCTGAAATGCATGAACGTTTGGTTACTATTCATCCTTTTATTGATGGAAATGGTCGCACGTCAAGATTAATAATGAATTTGATTTTATTAAAAAATGGATTTGTAATTGCTAACATAAAAGGGGATAATGAAAGCCGAATGAATTACTACAATGCATTGGAAAAAGTTCAAACTGAAAACAATAAAGAAGCATTCCATTTGATGGTAGCACAAGTCGAAAAAGATTGTCTGGTACGCTATTTAACTATATTAAGCTAAAATTCCCTTTCTGAATTTAGAGATAAATCTTGTTTAGAAAGGGAATTCAGTTAGTAATAACTTGAGTTTTTACTATATTTGAATCCATAAAATAGGATAGAGGAGAATGGGAACTGCAGTTTCAAAATCAAAATCGGTTAAAGAAAAAGTTTCGAAAGAAACATTATTGAGTGCATTCACATTTATGTGTACTGCTAAAACTTTAGCTGAAAAATACGAAGCAAACAAAGAGATTACAGCAAAATATGTACATGCCACTTCTCGAGGACATGAAGCAATTCAGATTGCTGTTGGAATGCAATT
>JBIIWQ010000141.1:0-5922 GCA_044338805.1 Crocinitomicaceae bacterium | reverse complement strand
CATTACTTCCTGCAGGCATAGCGATGTTCCATTGAATATTAGTCTATTTAATCATTCAATATTCTTCATTCGGCCAACCTATTCAAAGAAGGCGTCTTCACCAACAAAGCAAGGAGAAATAATGGCAATGGGAATTCCGTTGATTTGTAATGCTGGAGTTGGGGATACTGATTTAGTTGTCGAAAAATACCATGCTGGACAAGTGCTGAAGGAGTTAACAGATGCTGCTTACCTTCAATCTTTTAAAAGTGAATTTAATTTTATAAAATCCAAAACAATCGAAGGAGCTCAAGAATTTTATAGTTTGACAGAAGGCGTTAAGAGATATTTGAGCGTTTATGAGAAATTAGTTAAAAAAATAAAGGCCACAGATGCACAGATTTTAACTATTAAATAGAAAACTATTTAATATTATTATGTATCTTCAAGAAGCTATCATTTAAAAAATTATTATGCTTATTGAATATCTGAATAAAGATCTTACATACGAAATCATTGGGAAATGTTTTGAAGTTCACAATAATTTAGGTCCAGGTTTTCTAGAAATTGTATACAAAGATGCTTTGCAATATGAATTTTCGGAATCAAATATTCCTTTTGAAAGAGAAGTTAAGTATAACGTAACCTATAAAGATATTATCCTACCCCATCAGTTTTATGCCGATTTTGTAGTTTTTAATTCAATTATATTAGAAGTTAAAGCAATTTCCACAATAACAGATGAATCAATTGCTCAAACAATCAATTATCTCAAAGTTTCAGAAAATAGAATTGGATTAATCGTAAACTTTGGAGAAAAAAGTCTGAAAACAAAACGATTAATTTATTAAAAACCAGAAAATAAAAATCTGTGTATCTGTGGCCGAAACTAAATTTCAACTTTGACTTCAATAGGATTCTTTTGTTGAATCAATAAATCTTAAAGTTTTAGGTAATAGAAATAAATGCCGTATTAATCAAAAACATAAAATGCTTACCTTCGCTTTCAATGTCTAAAACAATATTCTTTCTAGTTCCTTATCCAAAAGGTGAAGCGCCGTCTCAACGTTTTCGTTTTGAACAATATTTACCCTTTCTAGAAGAAAAAGGATATACCATCGAAATTCATTCTTTTTACACCTATAAAACCTGGCAATCATTATACAACGGAAGTACTTTAACAAAAATGTGGGGAGTTGTTTCTAGTTTCTTCAGACGTTTTAGCTTGTTATTTAAACTGCATAAAGCTGATCAGCTTTTCATTCATAGAGAAGTCACACATGTTGGACCGCCTATTTTTGAATGGATTATTGCGAAAATTCTACGCAAAAAATATATTTATGATTTTGATGATGCAATATGGCTGCCTAATTACAGTGAATCAAATGCGCGGTTTCATCGCTTAAAAGCATATTGGAAAGTAAATTATTGCATGAAATGGGCATCTAAAATTTCAGCTGGAAATGATTATTTGGCCAATTATGCAAAGCAATATAATTCAACTGTTCAAATTATTCCAACTACTATTGACACCGAGTTTCATCATTCTATTTCATGTAATCACGAACAAAGCAAAACAGTAATTGGATGGACTGGCACACACACGACAATGCATTATTTGAATGAATTAATTCCTGTTTTAAAAGAATTGGAACAAACGTATGATTTTACTTTCTTAGTTATTTCCAATGAGAAACCAACATTTGAATTGCGCTCATTACAGTTCATAAAATGGCAAAAAGAAACTGAAATAAAGGATTTAGCAAAAATGAATATTGGCATGATGCCTTTGCAAAAGGATATTTGGTCAGAGGGAAAATGTGGCTTCAAAGGTTTACAATATATGGCGCTTGAAATTCCAACTATTATGTCGCCCGTAGGTGTAAACACATCAATTGTTCAAGATGGAATCAATGGTTTTTTAGCGAGTTCACTGGAGGAATGGAAAGAAAAATTAATACTTCTTCTAACAGACAAAGAATTAAGAAAAAACTTAGGTAAAGCAGGAAGAAAAACGGTTGAGGAACGATATTCTGTTAAAGCGAATCAAGAAAAATATTTGGAACTTTTTAATTAAATTTAATTCCTTCGGAAAAGGTAGAAAACCGCAGAAACCAAATAGTCAATATATTCAATCAACATCTGCGTATTTCAGCGGAAAAAAATCTTAACTTAAAAGATTAATCTTTCTTATTCAAAATAGTCTATAACTTTGTCTAAAAAGTATATTTCATGAAACTTATTTTCGCTACACATAATCACAATAAAGCAAAAGAAATCCAATCTCTTGTCCCTGTCGGATTTCAAATCTTGACTTTAGATGATATCAAATGTTCTGATGAAATACCAGAGACTTCGTCAACTTTGGAGGGAAATGCCAATCAAAAGATGCAGTTTATAATGGACCACTACAATGTAAATTGCTTTGCCGATGATACAGGATTAGAAATAGCATCATTAAATGGTGAACCGGGAGTTTATTCTGCGCGTTATGCTGGTGAAATGAAAGACCCCAATCTCAACATGAATCTGGTCTTAAATAAACTGCAGGATATTGAAGATAGATCTGCGCGTTTTAGAACCGTAATAGCTTTGTTTTGGGAAGGGAAAAAATATGAGTTTGAGGGAATTGTAAATGGTAAAATTACTCTTTCAAAATCTGGAAAAGATGGCTTTGGTTATGACCCAATTTTTGAACCTGAGAATGCAGGTAAAACGTTCGCTGAAATGAATTTATCGGAAAAAAACATCGTCAGTCATCGTGCAAGGGCATTTGCCAAAATGATTGATTTTTTAAACCAACAGAAGTAATAAAAAGTCAACATTTTCAGCTCAATAAATTCAAAAAAAACGTACATTTGCATGCATCAGAAATCAAATGATAATTGCTTAAAAATAGACCAAATGAATACTTCAGCATCAAAAATAACCTACACTTTAACTGACGAAGCACCAGCATTAGCTACCTATTCTTTTTTACCGATAGTAAAGGCCTTTACAGAGCATGCTGCTATCGAAATCGAAACAAAAGACATTTCTTTAGCAAGTAGAATTTTAGCCGTTTTTCCAGATTTTCTAACTGAAGATCAAAAAGTGAGTGATTCATTGTCTGAGATTGGCAAATTAGCTACAACTCCCGATGCGAACATTATTAAATTACCAAACATCAGTGCTTCAGTTCCTCAATTAAAAGAGGTGATTAAAGAATTGCAAAGTCAAGGTTATAAAATCCCAGATTATCCAGAAACTGCAACTAATGATGCGGAAAAATTATCAAAATCAAGATATGACAAGATAAAAGGAAGTGCTGTTAATCCTGTTTTAAGAGAAGGGAATTCAGATAGAAGAGCACCACTTTCTGTGAAAAATTATGCGCGTAAACACCCACATTCAATGGGAAAATGGAGCGCCGACTCTAAATCACATGTTTCACATATGGAAGATGGTGATTTTTATCATAATGAAAAATCAATAACATTGAAAGATGCGGGAAGTTATACGATTGAATTTACCGATGAAAATGGAACTTCTCAAATTTTAAAAACGGATGCTCCTTTAAAGGCTGGTGAAATAATTGATTCCACAATAATGAGTAAAAAGAAACTTATCGCTTTCTTGGAAACTCAAATAAAAGATGCAAAAGATAAAGATGTTTTGTTTTCATTGCACATGAAAGCAACAATGATGAAGGTTTCTGATCCAATTATTTTTGGTCACGCTGTGAAAGTGTTCTTCAAGACTGTTTTTGAAAAACATGCCGAAATTTTAAATGAATTAGGAGTTGATGTTAACAATGGATTTGGCGACTTATTGTCAAAAATTGAAACATTGCCAACTGATCAAAAAGCTGTAATTGAAGCGGATATTAAAACATGTTTTGAAAATGGTCCAGATGTCGCAATGGTTAATTCAGAAAAAGGAATTACCAACTTACATGTGCCAAGTGATGTAATTGTTGATGCTTCAATGCCTGCAATGATTCGTAATTCTGGTCAAATGTGGGATGCTAAAGGAAAATCTAGAGATACAAAAGCAATTTTACCTGATAGCAGTTACGCAACAATCTATCAAGTTGCTATTGATTTCTGCAAGAAACATGGTGCTTTTGATCCTGTTACTATGGGCACAGTTCCTAACGTTGGATTAATGGCTCAAGCCGCTGAAGAATATGGTTCACACGATAAAACATTTGAAATAAAAGCAAATGGAATAGTGAAAGTTGTTGATCAAAATGGTAGTACACTTTTGGGAAACAACGTTGAATCTGGAGATATTTGGAGAATGTGTCAAGCAAAAGACGCTCCGATTAAAGACTGGGTTAAATTAGCTGTTTCACGCGCTAGACTTTCAAACACTCCTGCCATTTTCTGGTTGGATAAAAATAGGGCGCATGATGCTCAATTGATTCTTAAAGTGAATGACTATTTAAAGGAACATAATACAGAAGGTTTAGAAATTAAAATCATGTGTCCTGATGATGCAATTCAATATACAATGGATCGTATCATTGCAGGGAAAGACACTATTTCCGTTACAGGAAATGTATTAAGAGATTATTTGACAGATTTATTTCCAATTCTAGAAGTCGGTACAAGTGCTAAAATGCTTTCAATCGTTCCACTAATGAATGGAGGTGGATTATTTGAAACAGGTGCTGGTGGTTCTGCTCCAAAACATGTTGAACAATTCATTGAAGAAGGTCATTTACGTTGGGATTCACTAGGTGAATTTTTAGCATTAGCAGCTTCTTTAGAGCATTTAAGTCAAACAACTGGAAATACAAAAGCACAAATATTAGCGGAAACATTAGATGCTGCAACAGGATTATTTTTAGACAATAATAAATCTCCTGAACGAAAGGCAGGAGAAATAGACAATCGAGGAAGTCATTTTTACATTGCTTTATACTGGGCAAATGCGTTGGCAAATCAAAACAAAGATTTAGAATTAAAAGCCGCTTTTTCAAAAATTGCGCAAGAATTAACGGATAATGAAGAGAAAATAATGTCAGAGTTGAATACTTCTCAAGGCGTTCACATGGATCTCGGAGGATATTACCACCCTGATAAAACTAAATTGAATGCTGCGATGAGACCAAGTAAAACGTTGAATAATTTATTGACTTTGATTAAATAAAAAAGGGCTCTTTTAATAAAAGAGCCCTTTAATTTTTTAAGCCTAAATCTTAGAATTTAGATTCAATTTCATCGATAGCTCTAACTCCAAAGCCATCATTTGACCAGCATTTAAGTTGATTACCTGATTGATAAGCAAAGGAAGGATATTTATGTTTTGATAAAGCTGATAGTGCTTCATTATTTTTTGCCAAGCGACTTACTATTTCCCCACCTGTTTGTTTTGAATACCACTCAATAGAAGATGAGTCACCATTGCATATAATGTATTCAATTATAATTTTTGGATTTCTCTTTTTTAATCTTTTCATTCGCACTATTGATTCAGCACAAAATGGACAGCCAGGTATACTAATAACTATTAATCGATTACTTTTTATTTCATCCAATTCTTTCGTTTTAGCTACCAACTCTGCATTATTTGAAAAATCTCCTTCATAGATAGGAGCATAAGCAAAATAAGCAAAGAAAAAAGAAGCGGTTAAAAAAGATATTGCTATCCTTTTTAACCATTTTCTTTTAATCTTAATTTTTTTAAATAAATAAATTGAAATTGTTAACCCTAAAATTATCACCAAAATGTATGGCAATGATTTTGATAAAGTCCAACTAAAACCAATATTCAAGAAACTATTTTCAAAAAAATTCACAGAAATAGTTTTATTTCAATTCACAAGAAATAACTATTCCTAAAAGTGATGCATCATTACTGTCACAAGACTTTTTTGCATTGGCCTTCGTATCAGTTATTGTCGTTGTTGAGATAACTGTTCCACCTGTTGAACACTCACATGTATGGTCTTTTTTA
>JBIIWQ010000120.1:0-6498 GCA_044338805.1 Crocinitomicaceae bacterium | reverse complement strand
AAAAAGTGTGAAACATGCGATTGCTAATATTTTTTTCATATTTATTGACATTAAATTAAAAATTTCATAAAAAGGAAGTCTAAGCTTCCTTTCTACTATCTTGAAATATCTCTTATTGAGGAGTACAAGCTTTAAGTGGAATTACAGAAGAAGCATCACTGCATGCATCAGCAGCATCTTTTCCTTTGTGTGATTCAACAGTTGATGTTAAAGTAGCATCAACACATACACAAGAATAACTTTTTTTACAAGAAGCTAAAACTAAAACTCCTAAAACTAATACTAAAATACCTTTTTTCATAATAATGTTTTTTAAATTTGCCCAAATATAAATATTATTTCAATAAAAAAAATACAATTATCAAGAAATGAATCTTAACACTATTTTATTGAATATTTTAATCACTGCATGCACAATAGTTGTATTCAGCTCTTGTAAAACAATTGCACCAATCCTTCCAGAAAACGTTGTTGAAGAAGTTCCTGTATTAACACAAAAAGAGTCAACGACCTACCTCCCAATCATCATCAATTTAGCCCCTTACTTGGCTGAAGCAGAAAAATCATTGCCCAAAAGTTTTGTTGGAAAAGAAGAAAATTGTGATGGTGTAAGCTATTCATATAAATTTAATCGTAATCCTATTAAATTTGAAGGAAAAGGAGATTATTTATATTATGAAGTTGATGGTAAATATGCTTTAAACTTAAATTACTGTCCAAATTGCACCTACTTATTTGACAATTCAGGAACATGTGTGATTCCAAGAATTTATGCAAGTTGTGGGGTTGGTGAACCGATGAGAAAAGTAATGATTGCATATGCAACCAAATTTCAAATAACACCAGATTTCAAATTTAAAACAACAACGAATTTAAATAAATTTGAAACTATTGATGCGTGTGAAATTACAGTTTTCAATTACGATGCAACTGGTAAATTAAGAAAAGAGGTTGTTGGTGTTTTGAAGGATTTAGAAAATGACATTGATAAAGAAATGGCCTCTATCGATATTCGTTCTGAAATTGAAGAGGTCTGGAAAACCCTTTCAGAACCTGCGTCATTAGGGAAATATGGATACCTCAGTATTCATCCAAAAAGCATTTCTTTGAGTGACATTAAATTTGAAAATAAACAAGCTGCTATTGAATTAAGCCTAACAATACAACCAGCAGTAACTACCTACCCACCTGAATTCAAATTAAATAAACTTCCACTTCTTTCCGAACACAAAAAAACAAAAGGATTTGATATTAATTTAGATATTATTGCCAGTTATGATTCTTTGAGCTCCATTTTAACGAATGAAATTGCGGGTAAAACGATTTTAATCAAAAAAAACGAGGTTATTTTTCAAACTGTTGAAATTCAAGGAGCCTTAAATAATCAATTGAATTTAAAAGTGGGCTTCGAAGGAAAACGAAAAGGGACATTATATCTTGTTGGAACACCAGTTTTCGATTCCATTCAACAAATTATTTCTTTTCCAGATTTAGTTTTTGATCTAAAAACAAAAAATGCACTTCTTAAGTCGGCAAAGTGGCTTTTTAATTCAAAAATTACTGACTTAATGAGAACCTCTGCCACATTTGATTTAAAACCTCATTTAATTGAAATGAAAAAAATGATTCAAAAAGAAATGAACAGAGAGATTTCAAAAGGTGTTAAATTAGCTGGGGAAATTGATTCAATTGAATTAAATGCTATTTACCCAAATCACCGAAATTTAATTCTGCGTGTCAATTCTAAAGGTGAAATTAAATTAGCAATGTAATTACTGGTTCACCATATGCTGCGCGACTGCAGGAAAACAATTGTACAAAGCAATTTTGAGATCATCCGTTAAATCCAATGTTTCAGCAGCTAATTTCATGCATCGTAACCATTCATTTTTTGCTTCTTCTGAAATGGCATTCGGGAGATGTTTCGCTCTCATTTTAGGATGACCATATTTTTCAGAATACAAGTGTGGTCCACCCAAAAACTGAGATAAAAATAGGTATTGCTTTTCTTTTATCTCTTCTTTATCATTTTTAAATAATGGCGCGATTTTTTCAGAAGAAAATACCAAATCATAAAATTGATTTATTAATTTTTGCAAATTTTCATTTCCAATTCTGACATACAAGGTATCCATCACTTCATCAATTTATTAACGAAATAAAAAAAATAACAAAAAGAATAATTAAATTTGGGTTAAACATATGATAAAGGTACACTTAACAATAATTCTTTCACTTATTTCACTGTTTCTTTTTTCTCAATCGAAACAGGCAGAAAATTATCCAATTTCTGATTGTTCAGGTGCAGTAAACATATTCAAATCGGGAAAATATTCTTTGCAGTTTACAGGTGAGTCTGGTTCTGTCGATGAATTAAGCAATTATCCTTCATTAAGTGATATGAATTCCAAAAACGTTATTTGGGTTTCTTATATTGCAGATAATGATGGCACATTAAGTTTTAATGCTAATATCAATCAGGGTGATTTACAAATGATTATTTTTATTGAAGCCAAAACCAATATTTGTAGCGCCTTATCATTGGGTTCAGCAGAAATTAAGCGTATTAATAAAACGCAAGGTCTAAACACCGTTGGTTTGGATACGAATATTGCTAATAATGCACTATATCCGCTTGATTTAACTGCAGGTCAAAAGATATTAATTGCATTTGCAAGTGTTGAAAATAGTAAAGCGATAATAACTTTAGATTTCACCTTTAAAGAGAAAAGTGGTTTATTAAAGATTGCAAATAATACTAAAATTTATGATAGCAGAACAGATGAATTTTCGCCATTTCTTTCGATTTCAATTAGAGATTCAAAAACTAATGAACCTATAATCGCTAATATTACAATAGAAGGATCTAAAGAAATTGCAGCTTTATATAAAGGAAGTGATTTATATTTCAATGTTCTACGGGCGAGTAAAGTTCTTGTAAAATGTGATGCAGAAGGATATTTTTTTGTCGATCAGGAGGTAAATTTGTTAGCAATTTCAAATCAAGAAATTGTTGTAAAAATGAACCGATTATCAACAGGTTCTAGTATTCAGATAGAAGAGATAGAGTTTAAGGCAGGTACTAGTGAGTTTTTGCCTGGTTCTGAATCACGACTTAATAGGTTGAAAGATCTATTAGCAATAAATGCTGAAATTTATATTGAAATTCAAGGTCATGTTTTTTTAAAAGGTGAAAACACATTCGCTTCTCAACAAATGTCTGAAGCAAGGGCCAAAAGAATAATGAATTATTTAATTGCTAACGGAATCCAAAAAGATAGAATGATAGCTGTTGGATACGGAAATACCAAACCTATTTTTCCAGACGCTAAATTAGATTCAGAAGAACAAGCAAATAGAAGAGTCGAAATTGTAATTAAATAAATTTTAAAGAGCGTTTTTTGATTCTTGTAAATTTAAGCAAAAAAAAGGTCCTAAATTAGGACCAAATTCATTTCTTTTAGAAAAAATTATATTGTCATTATTTCTTTTTCTTTTATCTCAACCAAATCATCAATCTTTTTAATAAAGCCATTCGTGATTGTTTGAATTTCAGCCTCTGCATCTTTTGTTAAATCTTCGGAAAGCCCGTCATTTTTTAAATCTTTCACCATGTCCATTGAATCTTTGCGATTATTGCGGATGGCAACTTTTGCATGCTCGGTCTCAGATTTAGCTCTTTTTACTAATTCTCTTCTTCTCTCCTCAGTTAGTGGTGGTACAGAAATTAATAATATTTCTCCATTATTTTGAGGCGCAAAACCTAAATTTGAATTTATAATTCCTTTTGCTATTTCGTTTAACATAGATTTCTCCCAAGGTTGAACGGTAATTGTTCTAGCGTCCATCGTGGTAATATTTGCTACTTGTTGAATAGCTGTCATCGTTCCATAATAATCGACCATAACACCATTTAGCATAGAAGGTGTAGCCTTTCCAGCTCTAATTTTCATCAATTCAGTTTCAAGATGCTCTATTGACTTCGAATTCGAAGATTTGAAGTCATCATATATCATTTGTAAATCCTCAACCATGTTCTAAATATATTTTTTGCTAAAATAATAATTTTTAGTTTCGAACAATTGTTCCAACTTGTTCCCCATCAATCAATTTTCTCAAATTACCTGGTGTATCCATATCAAAGACAATAATCGGTAAATCATTTTCTTTACACAAAGTGAATGCCGTCATATCCATAACACTTAATCCTTTCGCATAAACGTCATCAAAACTAATCATGTCGTATTTTGTTGCAGTAGGGTCTTTTAATGGGTCTGCTGTATAAATTCCATCAACTCGTGTGCCTTTTAGAATTACATCAGCATTTATTTCAATTGCTCTAAGTGACGCTGCTGAATCAGTCGTAAAAAATGGATTACCAGTTCCAGCTCCAAAAATAACAACTCGACCTTTTTCTAAGTGTCGCATTGCTCTTCTTCTTACATATGGTTCTGCAATTTCTTTCATTTCAATAGCCGACTGCAAACGTGTTTTAATTCCAGCAGATTCTAGTGAAGATTGCAGCGCCATTGAATTTATCATTGTCGCTAACATTCCCATATAATCGCCATGGGTCCTGTCCATTCCTCCCTCTTCAGCTTGCACACCTCTAAAGATATTTCCACCACCAATTACAATTGCTATTTCAACACCCAAATCATGAATTTCTTTAATCTGTTTAGCATACACTGCTAATCGATTATTATCAATTCCAAACTGTTTATCTCCCATAAGAGATTCTCCACTTAATTTTAGAAGTATACGATTGTATTTCATGATTTTATTTTTTGGACAAACAAATATAAGGAAATTGGTTGATAGCAATTCATAGCTAACCCAATCTTAATTTTTATTTCAAAAAAAAGGCTACCAGTAAACCGATAGCCTTAAATTATATTCAAGTATTCTTAGCTTAACGAAAAACGCTTAAACCCTGTAACTGTCAATCCTTTTTCAGTTGAACCTAAAAACTGTTCAACAGTAACTTTGTTATCTCTAACGAACTGTTGGCTTAACAAAGTGTTATCTTGGAAAAACTTATTCAAACGACCCAAAGAAATTTTATCAGCCATTTCAGCTGGTTTTCCTTCTTGTATTGCCAATTCTTTTCCAATTTCGATTTCACGTTCTATAGTACGAGCATCAACACCATTTTTATCCAACGCAATTGGATTCATTGCTGCAACTTGCATTGCAACTTGTTTCCCTGCGTCTTCAGCTGCATCAGAACCACTATTTAAAGCTACTAACGTTGCCAATTGATTTCCTGGGTGATTGTAAGCTACTACTTTGTCAGCAGACATTGTAGCAAAATTAGACAAATCCAATTTTTCTCCAACCATACCAATTTGATACGTAATTTTTTCGTCAACCGATAGTTTATCATCAAATGGTAAAGCTTTCAACTCATCTATAGAAGCAGGCATGTTTTTCGAAGCAATATCAACTAGTGATTGAACGAATCCTCTAAAAGCATCATTTTTTGCAACGAAATCTGTTTCACAATTTAATGTTAAAACAACACCACTTTTTCCATCTTCAGAAGCTTGAGCGATAATAACGCCTTCTTTTGCTTCGTTTTCACCGCGCTTTGCAGCAATTTTTTGTCCCTTTTTACGTAAAAGATCGATTGCAGCTTCGAAATCGCCATCTGCTTCAACTAATGCGTTTTTACAGTCCATCATTCCTGATCCTGTTTGTTGACGTAATTTATTTACATCTGCAGCTGTAATTGCCATAGAATACTATTTTTTTTATGAATTAATCGTTGTTTTCTTCAGTAGAAGCTTCAACACTAGGTGCTTCTTCTGTTACTTCAGTTACAGCTTCTTCAGCTACTACTTCTGTTGCAGTTTCTTCAGTTGTTGCTTTAACATTACCAACTCTTTTTCTTGTAGTAGGTTTTGCTTCTGTTGCTTCTTCCGAACCTTCTTGCTTGTCAGTTTCCTTCGTATTCTTACGATCTTCTAAACCTTCTTTGATTGCTCCACAAATAGCATCTAAAATCAATGTAATTGATTTTGTAGCATCATCGTTTGATGGAATAGGGAAATCAACCAATTTAGGGTTTGAATTCGTATCTACCATTGCAAAAGTTGGGATATTCAATCTTTTCGCTTCATTTAAAGAAATATGCTCTTTCAAGATATCAACAATAAATATTGCAGCTGGTTGACGCGTCATGTCAACGATTGAACCAAAGTTTTTTTCCAATTTATCACGTTGACGTGTTTTGAAAAGACGTTCTCTTTTATTCAATGTCTCCCAAGTACCATCCGATTTCATTTTGTCAATTGCTGACATCTTACGAATAGACTTTCGAGTTGTTTGAAAGTTTGTTAACATACCACCTGACCAACGTTCTGTTACGAAAGGCATATTTATTTCAGCTACTCGTTGAGATACTATCTCTTTCGCTTGTTTTTTTGTTGCTACGAAAAGAATCTTTTTACCCGATTTTGCAATTTGTTTCATTGCCGCACAAGCTTGATCGAGATG
>JBIIWQ010000217.1:0-4408 GCA_044338805.1 Crocinitomicaceae bacterium | reverse complement strand
TCGACCAAATCATTTTACCTATTGGCCTTTCTTTCTTTACGTTTCAGAGTATTTCCTATTTCATTGACATTTACAGAAAGGAAGTTGAACCTGTAAAGAATTTCTTCGATTATACTTTTTTCGTAACATTTTTCCCACATTTATTGCTGGGTCCAATAGTTCGAGCAAAAGATTTCCTTCCTCAAATTCGTCAGCCTTATGCGTTAAACAAAGACGATTTTAGTGGAGCGATAATCCAAATTACAAAAGGTTTAATCAAGAAGATTGTACTTGCTGATTACATTGCCGTTCACTTCATTGACAAAGTAGTAGATGCACCAGAAGCCTATCCCGGTTTTGTGAGTATTCTGGCAATGTGGGGTTATTCTCTGCAAATTTATGGTGATTTCTCTGGTTACACAGACATTGCAATCGGACTTTCACGTTTAATGGGAATCAAGTTATTGGAAAACTTTAATTCGCCATATAAAGCAGTAAGTGTTGCCGATTTCTGGAGAAGATGGCATAAATCATTGGGTTCTTGGTTACGTGATTATTTGTACATTCCATTAGGAGGAAATAAGACTGGTGGCGTTGGGACGTATGTTGCTACAACCATCATTTTCATCTTCCTCATATTCATAACGCAATGGTATGAATTGATTTTCGTTTATGCTGGTTTAACAGTAATTTACATTATTGGAGTGTTAGTGATTCCAAATTTCAAGCAATATGTACACCGTGATTTGAACTTATTAATTACGATGGTAGTTGGTGGATTGTGGCACGGAGCGAGTGAGAATTTTGTTATGTGGGGAACGATGAATGGTTTGGCTTTAATTCTCTACAATCACTGGAAAAAGATTTCACCTTACGAGAACAAAAGTTGGTTGATTGTTCATTTCTGGAAGATTTTCATCACCTTCAACTTTATCACGTTTACACGAATCTGGTTCCGACTAGAAGATGAAGGAGCACCTTTAGCCATGTTGAATCATATTTGGAATCACTTCGATTTTAAATGGGCAACTTTCGTGAAAGTATTGTCTACATATCAAAGTGTTTTTTGGGTGATTCTAGCAGGATATATTGTTCATTGGTTACCACAAAGAATAAAAGCACTATGGGAAAATTTATTCAAACGATTCCCAATGCCTTTACAAGCTTTAGTTGTGGCAATTATCGTGATATTGATGTATCAAGCGGTATCGGATACGTTTAAACCTTTTGCGTATTTTGAATATTGATTTTTTTATCTTTAGGAGAGGCACGTCGCGACCTGCCACTGCGGATAAAAAATCAATTCTGATCCAATTTCCGAACCATCGTCAAAATAGTAGCCAACGCAACAGTTTCGCCTTCTTCATCATACACATCCACTAAGAATTTCACAATTCCTTTCGCGATATCGTCTTCGGTGCGTTTTTCTTGATCTATTTTTTCTTTCACTGTAAATCGCACACCTAATGTTGCTCCTGGATAAACAGGTTTCGTGAAACGTGCTTCCTCTACTCCATAATTCAATAATACAGGACCTTTCTTCGGATCCACGAATAATCCAGCTGCTTTAGATAATACAAAATATCCGTGTGCCACTCTTTTTTCGAAGATAGTTCCATCCAAAGACGTTGCGTCCATGTGTGCATAGAAATTATCTCCTGAGACATTTGCAAAATTCACAATATCCGCTTCAGTTACAGTGTGCTTGTGTGTAAATACTGTTTCTCCAATCACTAATTCTTCAAAATGTTGTCTGAACAAATGTGGATTTGCTTCTGGCATTTCTGCACCAACTTGGAACTGTTGTGTGATCTTCGTAATAGTCGTTGGATGACCTTGTATTGCAGTTCGTTGTAAATAATGTAAGACACCTCGTTTACCGCCCATTTCTTCACCACCTCCTGCTCGTCCAGGTCCACCGTGCGTTAATAATGGCATTGGAGAACCGTGACCAGTACTTTCTTTCGCACAATCTTTGTTCAAGACTAAAATACGTCCGTGCATGCTTGCTGCTCCAACAACATATTCCATTGCTTCTTTGTCATTTGGAGTCACTATTGATGAAACCAAAGAACCTTTCCCCATTCGCGCTAATTCAATTGCTTCTTCCATCGTTCTGTATGGCATAACTGTTGAAACTGGTCCAAATGCTTCGATGTTGTGCACATCTGTTTTATTGAAAGGATCGTTGTTTCTGAAAAGAATCGGCGAAAAGAATGCACCAACATTTTTATCCGCACCAAACACTTCAAAATCATCCAAACTTCCGTAAACAATGTCTTGAGATTTTGATAAGAACTCAACGCTTTCTTTTACACGTCCAACTTGAATTTGAGAAGCCAACGAACCCATTCTTACACCTTCAAAACTTGGATCACCAATTTTTGTTGTTGCTAAACGTGCTGCAATTGCTTTTTCAACTTCATCAATCATGTTTTCAGGAACGATGATTCGTCGAACAGCCGTACATTTCTGCCCAGCTTTTACAGTGATTTCTTTTACCGTTTCTTTGATAAATAAATCAAATTCTTCCGTTCCAAGAACAGCGTGTTCACCAAGAATTGTCGCATTCAAAGAATCAGCTTCTAAATTAAAGGAAACACTTTCTTGAACAATATGTGGCAATGCTTTTAATAATTTTCCAGTATGTGCACTTCCAGTAAATGTTACAGTATCTTCAGAGGAAACGTGGTCAATAATTCCACGTCCCAAACCACAAACAAGTTGCAAAGAACCTTCAGGAAGAATTTTAGAATCAATAATATCGCGCACCATGACTTCTGTTAAATAGCACGTATATTCTGACGGTTTCACAATTGCTGGAACACCTGCCATCAAGTTCACCGCTATTTTTTCCAACATTCCCCAAATAGGAAAATTGAACGCATTTATATGCACTGCAACCCCTTGTTTCGGCACCATGATATGATGACCGATAAACGTGCCATTTTTAGATAAAGGTGCCGCCGTTCCATCAACATAATAAGACAAATCTGGAAATTGTTTCCTCAAAGATGCATTGGCAAAAACGTTCCCGATTCCACCTTCAATATCAATCCATGAATCCACTTTTGTTGCGCCAGTCCATGCACTTACTTGGTAATATTTTTCCTTTTTTGTCATTAAATGCAAAGCCAAAGCTTTCAACATTCGTCCTCGTTCTTGGAAAGTCATTTTACGCAATACTTGTCCACCAGTCTTGCGACCATATTCCAACATTGCTGCATAATCTAATCCAAGGCTTGATGTCTCACCAATCTTTTCTCCAGTGATAGCGTTGTACAGATTTGTTTCTGTTCCTTCACCATCAAACCATTTCCCTAGTGCGTAACTTTGATACCGTTGCATAAAATTTATTTTGAGGTCTAAATTATAAATTATGAATTACAAATAATGGATTGTAGGTTAAGCAAATTCGAATTCATCTTCGTGCTCAGCGATATAATTCAAAATATCCATAATTTCATTCAATTCGAAAGAAGTAACTAATTTCAAACGATAGTCTTTGAAATGCGCAATTCCTTTAAAATAATTGGTGTAATGTCTTTTCATTTCAGCGATTCCTAATCCTTCACCTTTCCAATTCACACTCATTTGAAGATGTTCTCTTGCTGCTTCTACTCGCTCTTTTATTCCAGGAGGAGCTAAATGCGAACTAGTGTCCATAAAATGTTTTACTTCATTAAAAATCCATGGATAACCGATACTTGCTCTGCCAATCATTATTCCATCGATTCCATATCGGTTTCTATATTCCAATGCTTTTTCAGGTGAATCAATATCTCCGTTACCGAAAATTGGAATTTTCATGCGTGGATTATTTTTTACTTCACCTATTAGTGTCCAATCTGCATCGCCTTTATACAATTGCACTCTTGTACGACCGTGAATCGAAATTGCCTCAACACCAACATCTTGAAGTTGTTCAGAAGTGCTCACCACAAATTTTGATTGTTCATCCCAACCTAAACGAGTTTTAATCGTAACTGGCAAATTCGTTTCCTTCACGATTGCATCTGTCATCTGAATCAATTTCGGGATATTTTGCAACATCCCTGCACCAGCGCCTTTACAGGTTACCTTTTTTACCGGACAACCGAAATTTATGTCAATAATATCTGGATTTGTTCTTTCAATTATTCGGGTTGCTTCGCGCATGCTTTCAATGTCGTACCCAAATATTTGAATTCCAACAGGACGTTCGTATTCATAAATGTCCAATTTTTGAACGCTTTTTGCAGCATCACGAATTAATCCTTCTGAGGAGATAAATTCCGTATACATCAAATCCGCCCCATGTTTTTTGCACAATGCACGAAACGGTGGATCACTTACATCTTCCATTGGTGCCAACAAAAGTGGAAACTCGCCCAATTCTATGTTACGGATTTTTACCATGCGGCAAAGGTAATTATAAGTTATGAATTGG